>NZ_DAVZJY010000241.1:0-3309 GCF_052272535.1 Sutterella sp.
CGCTTGCCGCCGCTCCCGCTTCGGCGCGCGGCATCACCGTTGCGGTCGGCAGCTCCTTCACGACGCTTGACCCCTACAACGCCTCCGATCTCCTTTCGCGCACCGTTGCGAAGTCCTTCTACGAGGGCCTCTACGCCTTCGACAAGGACCTGAAGCCCCGCCCGCAGCTCGCCACGGGCTACGAGGTCTCGAAGGACGGCCTCACGTATACCTTTCATCTGCTCCCGGGCGTGAAGTTCCACGACGGCTCCGACTTCAACGCCGAGGCCGTGAAGCTGAACTTCGAGCGCGTCCTCAATCCCGCGAACCACCTCTCGCGCTACCGGCTCTTCAACTTCATCGACCGCATCGAGCCCGTGGACGACCTCACCGTGCGCTTCCACCTGAAGCGCCCCGTCGCGGGGATCATCCAGCGCTTGGCGAACGGCACGGGCGTGATGATCTGCCCGAGCACGTTGAAGACCATGGACGGCCGCGGGATCGCGTTCAATCCCTGCGGCACCGGACCGTACAAGATGAAGGAATACAACCCGAGCGAGCGGCTCGTGGCGGTGAAGAACCCCGACTATCACGTCAAGGGCCTGCCTAAGCTCGACTCGATCACGTGGCTCCCGGTGGCCGAGAACGCCACGCGCTCGGCGATGTTGAGGACGGGCGAGGCGGACTTCATCCACCCGATGCCCGTCGAGCAGGTGAAGGACCTCGAGAAGGATCCGAACCTGACGATCAGCATCGTGCCCTCGATTATGATGCGCTACCTCTCGATCAATAACATCCAGAAGCCCTTCGACGACGTGCGCGTGCGTCAGGCCGTGAGTTACGCGATCGACCGCGAGGCGCTCTGCAAGGTCGCGTTCTCTGGGTTCGCGCGTCCCGCCACGGGCGTCCTTCCGCCGCAGATCCCCGGAGCGGCGATCTTCGGCGAGCCCAAGTACAACCCGCAGAAGGCGCGCGAACTCCTCAAGGAGGCGGGCTACCCCAACGGCTTCACGACGAAGCTCTGGTCGGGGTACAACAACTCCACCTCCGGCAAGGTCATCCAGTTCATCCAGCAGCAGTTGGCGCAGGTAGGCATCAAGACCGAAACACGCACGCTTGAGGCCGGTCAGCGCGTCTCGCTCGTTGAGGCGAACAAGGTGCCTTCCGAGTCGCCCAACCGCCTCTACTACATCGGTTGGTCCAACTCCACGGTCGACCCCGACTGGGGCATGCGCCCGGTCTTCGACTCGCGCAGCTGGCCGCCGAAGCTCTCCAATGAGGGCTACTACGCCAACAAGCGCGTCGATGAGCTCTTCGACCTCGCCCAATCGGAGGTGGACGAGCAGAAGAGGAACGAGTACTACCGCGAAGCGCAGATGCTCATTTGGAACGAAGTCGCCGTCGCCTTCCTCGTCTACGAGGACAACACGGCCGCCTACAACAAGCACCTCGTGAACTTCCACGCGCTGCCCGACACCGGGTACGAGTTCTACGAGGCCGAGTGGAAGGAGTGAGTCCGGACGGCATTGTGGTGAGAAAGGGGCGGTGCGCGTTGGGCGGCCGCCCTATTTTTTTGAGTGAACCCACGGTGGCGGCTCCGCTTCCGGCCGCTACATGTCCTTCAGCTAAAATCCAAGGGCGGATAAGGAGGCACGGCATGAAGAACGGAGCGCTTCCCTTGGGGACCTCAAGCTTCGCAAAGCTGAGGGAGAGCTCGCAGATTTATGTGGACAAAACGGCGTTGATTTTTCAATTGGCCAGTTTGACGCAGAACTACTTTATTGCACGTCCCCGACGGTTTGGAAAATCCCTGCTGATTTCGACGATCGAGTCGTTGTTTCGTCACGGCCTGAGGGATTTCAAAGGCCTTAAAATCGCTTCGTTGTGGAAGCGAGTCCGAAATCTATCCAGTACTGCGTCTGGATTTCTCCATGTTGATTCAGGCGCGTACGGAGGCGGAATGGATGCGCAAAGCGCTTCTGATGCTGCGCATTGCCTGTGGACAAGCTGGAATTCACTGCCCATCCGTCAATGATCCGCTCGAAGCTTTCGCAGAAATTCTGTTTTCATCCGGCACGCGGGGACTTGTTCTCCTCATCGACGAATATGATGCGCCGCTCACGCATCATCTGCATGAGCCGGATGTGTTCGCTCTTCAGGAAGGATGTCTGGAGTCGCTTTTCTCGATCATCAAAAACGGGAACGAGTACCTGCGGTTCTTCATGATGACCGGCGTGACGAAGTTCAGCCATACCGGGATCTTTTCGGGCTTCAACGATCTGAAGGACATCTCCTGCGACGTCAACTTTGGCAGCCTCCTCGGCTATACCGACGGCGAAATCGAAACCTGCTTCGGTGAATATCTCGAAAATGCCGGCCGCGTAGTGAAGCTCGATAGAAAGGATCTTCTCAGCGCTCTGCGAAGGAACTACGACGGCTACTGCTTCACACCGGACACAAGCGTCCGCGTCTATGCGCCGTGGTCGGTGCTCAATTTTCTTCAGTCGCCGGAAAAAGGCTTCTTCAACTGGTGGTATGAGTCCGCCGGACAGCCGGCCGTACTTAAAAACTTTTCGGAGATCCGAGGTCTCGACTCCCCTTCAGTTTTCTTTAATGAAAGGAAGGTTGGCGTCGGGAAATTTTATGCGGGGCAAGAATATGAGGATCTCGACGAGACGCTGCTTCTCTTTCAGGCCGGATATCTTTCAATTGAAAAGTTTGGCGACAATGAAGTGAGCTTCCGGTATCCCAATGAAGAAGTCTCCGACTCGCTTGCAAGATACTGCGCGGAAAAGCTTCTGGGCGGCAGGAGCGCAGATGATGTCGGCATTGAAAATCTCATCCGTGCTCTGGATGCGGATGATCCTTCGCGCGTGATTGCCGACTTCAACAGAATATTAACGGGAATTCCGTGTGATTCTGCATTCATCGGGTCGGAAAATTGGTGCCGCAATGCTCTGGCACTGGTACTGCGGGGCGCCCGTGTCAGAACGGCGGCCGAGCGTCACAATGCCTTCGGAAGAAGTGATCTCGAGATCTTCCGCAGTCACGTCCACTGGTTTTTTGAATTCAAGTTCGCCCGCTCGAACGACCTTCTGGAACGTCGCCTCAACGAGGCGGAGGCACAGCTTCGCTCCCGCCGCTACGGTGAAGATGATCTTTCCGACCGTCGGATGATCCGCGTTGCCGCGGTCTTTCCCGGAACGAACAGACGAATCTCCGCCTGGCGCCGTGTGGACGACGCGAAGCCGTCCGACGCTTGACATCCTCTCCGTCCTGAAGGACGGAGATTCCCTACTGAGTCCTTACGCGTTTTGAGGCGCTTGGGGA
>NZ_DAVZJY010000242.1:0-3286 GCF_052272535.1 Sutterella sp.
TCGCCTTATATCCCCGCCATGAATGACGGGGCTTTACGGCTCGGTTTGGTAAAGAAAAAAGGAGGTGCGTTTCGAGAACGCAGCCTCCTGGAGTCTCAATCGCGTCGAAGCCGCAGACTACTTCGCGCAGTGCGCCGCGACGGCGCGTTCAATACGCTCGAGGGCGGCGGTGAGCGTCACCCGCGGGCAGGCGGTGTTGAGGCGCATGTGGCCCTTGCCGCCCGGACCGAAGTCCTCGCCCTTGTTGAGCGCGACTTTGGCCTCCTTCAGGAAGAAGTCCGTGAGTTCAGCCTGCGTCGTGAAGCCCAACGCCGAGCAGTCGAGCCACATGAGGTAGGTTGCTTCCGGCATGTAGGCGCGGATGGCGGGGATGCGTTCTTCGAAGAACTTCACGGCGTACTCGAGGTTCGCCTTCACGTAGTCGTGAACCTGCTCGGCGTAGTCGTCGCACTCCGTCCAGGCGGCGGCGAACCCGACCTGCGCGAAGCAGTTGCGGTCGGGCTGGCTCGCCTCGAGCTCGGCCTTCACGCGGGCGTTGAGGGTGGCGTTCTTGCTGATCAGAACGGCAGCGCGCAGCCCCGGCGTATTGAAGGTCTTCGAGGGGCTCGAGCCCCAGACGGTGATGCTGCGAGCGGCTTCCGAAAGGGTCGGGAGCGTCGTGTGCTCTCCCTTGAAGACGAAGCCCGAGTGGACTTCGTCGGAGAGGATCGTCACGTTGTGGCGGCAGCAGATGGCAACCAGGCGCTCGAGCTCCGCCTTCGAGAAGACGCGGCCCGTCGGGTTGTGCGGCGAGCAGAGGAGGAAGAGCGAGCACTCGGGGTCGGCCGCGCGTTTCTCAAAGTCCTCGAAGTCGATTTCGTAGCGGCCGTTCACGAGCTTGAGGGCGTTCATCGAGCAGATGCGGCCGTTCGCCTTCGTGAGCTGCATGAAGGGCGGGTAGATCGGCACCTGCATCAGGACCTTGCCGCCCGGCTTCGTGAAGGCGCGGATCGCCACGGCGAGCCCGAAGCTCATCGAGGGACAGTACTGCACTTCGTTGGGCGAAACCTCAAAGCCGTAGTGGCGGCTGCACCAGTCCACGGCCGCGCCCTCAACGATGCCGCCGTGGGCGTTCGGATAGCCGTAGATGCCGACGTCGGCGATGCGCTTGACGGCGTCGATCACGGGAACGGGCGTGGTGAAGTCCGAGTCGGCGACCCAGAGCGGGAGCACGTCCTTCGGATAGACCTTCCATTTGGCGGTGTCGGTGCCGGAGCGGTCGATGACGCGGTCGAAATCGTATTTCATCTAGGGTCCTAAGAAAAATAAAAACGGACAAAAGACGATGGGAGCGCCCTGCGTCGGGCGCTCCAGGAAAACTGCCCAAAAGACTAGCCCAAGAGCGCCGCACGTGGGTGGGCAATACCTCGTAGTTTCGTTGCAGAAATGGAAAAGCCGGCCGCCCAATTCCGGGACGGACCGGCCTTTCGGATCCGCTTCAGACGGCGCCGGGTTAGCCGAAGACCTGCTTGAGGTGGGCTTCCCAGCGCTTCAGGTCGGCTTCAATGGTCGGGTTCTTGAAGACGTCGTTCACCATGAAGCTCGGGAGCTTCTGCATGCCGAGGAACTCAAAAGTCTTGTGGACCGGCATGAAGAGGCCGTCGAAGCCCCGGCCCTCGAAGAACTGCTTCGGATCGGTGAAGGCCTCGAGCGGAGCGTTCCAGGTCGAGGAGAGCATGTACTTCTTTCCGGTGTGGACGCCGCCCGAGCCGTACTTCTTCGAGGGGTCGCTGCGGGTGCGGCCGTCGTTGGCCTGCATGCGCGGTTCGCAGAACACTTCGTCCTCGTACTTCTTGAACTGCCAGGGCGTGCTCATCCACCAGCCCGGCGTCTGAACGATGATCGCGTCGGCGGCGAGGACCTTCGTCGCTTCGTCGGTGACGTTCCACTCGCTGTTGAGGTCGGTGACCACGACTTCGTGACCGAGGCCCGTGAGGGTCTTGACGGCCTCGTCGACCATGGTCTTCGAGAGCGTGCCGCCGTGGCCGTTCACCTTGCAGCCGGCGTTGATGATGAGGATGTTCATCTGAATGCCTCTCTTGGCGTTGTTTCTTTGATCAATTCGCGGCCGCGCGACCGAAACAGGGCCGCAGCCGGAAAAGTTTTGCACCGAACGATTCTATAGCGCGGTGAAGGAGAGGCAGCACGCCGGAGGGAGTAAGGCTCTGGGAAAATTGTTAGGGTTTGTACGAATAATTACGCCGCAGCCTTCGGCGTCTTCTTCCACTCCGGCAGCTGCGCCATCACCACGGCTGCCGCCATCAGCACGCAGCCGAAGCCTTCGCGCATCGAGAGGACTTCGCCGAGGAGCGCCCAGCCGGCGAGAACCGAAACCACGCTTTCGAGCGAGAGGATGAGGCTCGCCGCGGTTTCGTTCATGCCGCGTTGGCCGACGATCTGCAGCGTATAGGCGATGCCGTTGCTCATGATGCCCGCCCAGAGGATCGAGGGGAGCGCCGCCCACCAGCCCGCGAAGGTCGGGGTCTCGAAGATCCCCATCATCGTGCTCGCGATGAGGGAGCCGAAGAAGAACTGCATGAGCGAGAGCTCGATCCCGTCCACCTTGGTGACGAAGCGCGAGATCACGAGGATGTGGAGTGCGAAGACGATCGCGCAGAGGAAGACGTACAGGTCGCCCTGCGCGACGGTGAAGCCTTCGGGCGGGATGCAGAGGTACCAGAGGCCCGCGACCGCCACCGCGACCGAAATCCAGAGGAGCGGCCGGGACTTCCTGCCGAGGAGAAGCCCGATCAAGGGCACGAAGACGATGTAGAGCGCCGTGATGAAGCCGGCCTTGCCCACTTCGGTCTGATGCACGAAGCCGAACTGTTGCAGCGACTCGCCCCCGAAGAGAAAGAGTCCGCAGAGAAAGCCCCCGAGGAGCAGGTTCTTCTTGTATTCGGACGAGCGGCGGCGCGCCGCTTCGTCGGGCTTGAAGGCCGCGAGCCGCCGGCGCATGAAGAGAACGAGAGGCAGAAGCGAGAGGACGCCCAAGGCCATGCGGCTCGACGTGAAGGTGAAGGGCCCCACGGTCTCCATGCCGACCGACTGCGCGACGAACGAGCATCCCCAGATGAGGGCGGTGAGGAGGAGGAGCCCGGACTGGCGGAGCTCGAAGAAAAGGGTGCTGTTGTTCGTGGTGGTCATTGCTGCGGCGGCATGGTGGAGGGCGCGAAGCGCTGATTCTACGGCGCCAGGGCTGACGCGTAGCAGGCTCTAATTGCTTGTTGTGCGCCAGCCCTAATTC
>NZ_DAVZJY010000243.1:0-3272 GCF_052272535.1 Sutterella sp.
GGCCGCGCGGGCGGCTGCTCGCGCGGCGCGGGCCTCTTCGAAGAAGGGCGCGGCGGCGCGCAGGTAGACGTACATCGAGTAGATCGTGAGGATCGCGGCGATGAAGATGAGCCCGGTGCCGATCGTCGCGACGGGGATCCCAAAGACCGGGTCGGACCAGAGCAGGCACGGAATCGCCGTCATCTGCGCGATCGTCTTCGTTTTGCCGTACCAGTTCACCTTGACGCGGCCCGACTCGCCGATCTTCGCCATCCATTCGCGGATGCCCGTAACCGTGATCTCACGACCGATGATGATCATGGCGACGGCCATGTCGCAGCGGTCGAGGCCCACGAGGGCGACCAGGGCCGCCGCGACGAGGAGCTTGTCCGCAATCGGGTCGAGGAAGGCGCCCATGCGGGTCGCCCATCCTTCATAGCGGCGCGCGAGGAATCCGTCGAGCGCATCCGTCACGGCCGCAACGACGAAGACCACGCACGCGATCACGTTCTGCCAGTGGTCCGCGAGGATGCCGTCGGGGACGTAGAAGACGCCGATCACCACCGGAATGAGGGCGATGCGGATCCAGGTGAGCACCATCGGGACGTTGAGCTTGAAGGGGGGCTTGAGCTTCATGATTCCTGTGAGTTGGGGGCTTCCGGGTCGGAGACAAGGGGCTGTCCGTGGAGCTGCGCGTAGATCTTCGCGGCGAGCGTGCGCGAGATGCCCTGCACCTGCGCAATGTCCTCGGCCGAGGCGTTCTTCAGCTGCTTCATGCCGCCGAAATGAGCGAGTAGTTTAGCGCGGCGCTTCGGACCGACACCCTCGAAATCCTCGAGTTTGCTTGTGTTGCGCGTTTTCGCGCGCTTCGCACGCATGCCGGTGATGGCGAAGCGGTGGGCTTCGTCGCGGATCTCCGCCGTAAGCATTAGTGCTTTCGACATGAGTCCGAGCGTGAGGGGTGCGCGACGCTCGCCGTCGATCAGCGGGAAGACGAGCGTCTCGAGACCGGTCTTTCTTCCTTCGCCCTTGGCGACGCCCACGATGATCGTCGGGTCGAGTCCGAGCTCGTCGAAGACCTGGCGCGCCATCTCGACTTGACCGCGCCCGCCGTCGATGAGCACCATCGAGGGGAGTTGAGCTTCGCCGCGCGCAACGGGGGCGTAGCGCCTCTCGAGCGCCTGCTTCATCGCCGCGTAGTCGTCGCCCGGTTCAATCCCGGTGATGTTGAAGCGCCGGTAGAGGGAGCTCTGCATGCGGCCCTCGCGGAAGACCACGCAGGAGGCCTGCGTCGCCTCGCCCTGAGTGTGCGAGATGTCGAAGCATTCGACGGAGAAGTCCATCGGGTCGCCCGACGCGGGCTCGAACCCGGGGCCGAGGATCTCGAGGAGGTCCTTGAGGCGCGCGAGCTGCGTGCCTTCCTGCTGCAGGTGCCGCATGAGGGCGATCTGCGCGCCCTGCACGCACATCTCCAGCCACCGGCGGCGCGTCTCCTGAGGTTCGGTGACGACGGGCACGCGCCGGTGCGCGAGCTCCGAGAGAAGCGACGAGACGCGCTCGGGAAGCTCCGGGTCTTCGGGCACGGGCTCGATGATGAGGAGCTGCGGTACGGGGAGCTCGGAATAGTGCTGTCCGACGAAGGCCTCGATGAGTTCGCTGCGCGTGGGCGCGGCCTCGCGCTCCCTCGCGTCGATTTTCGGAAACATCGCGCGGTCGCCGAGGTGGCGGCCCCCGCGGACCATCGCGAGGTTGATGCAGGCGGCGTCTTCGCGCACCGCGACGGCGACGACGTCGGCGTCGACGTCCCCGCCCGTCGTCTCCACGGCCTGCTGATGGCGCATCTGCGTGAGGGCGGCGATGCGGTCTCTGAGCCGCGCGGCCTCTTCAAACTCCCAGGCGTCGGACGCCCGCCACATGCGCGCTTCAAGTTCGTCCAACACCTCGCGCGAGCGCCCGAGCATGAAGTCCTCCGCGCGTCGGCAGTCGAGCGCGTATTCGGCTTCGGTGATGCGCACGCAGCAGGGCGCCGAGCACCGGCCGATCTGTCCCAGGAGGCACGGGCGCGTGCGGTTTCTGAAGTTCGCTTCGTCGCAGGTGCGCAGCAGAAAGGCCTTCTGCACGAGCTCGATCGCCGTGCGGGCGGCCGAGGAGCTCGGATAGGGGCCGAAGAAAAGCGAGCGTTTGTCCACGCCTCCGCGGAAGTAGGAGAGCCGCGGAAAGGGTTCGCTTCCGATGCGGATGTAGGGGTAGCTTGCGTCGTCGCGCAGCTTGATGTTGTAGCGCGGGCGGAGCGTCTTGATGAGGTTGTTTTCAAGAAGGAGCGCTTCGGCCTCAGAGCGCGTCACCGTCGTTTCGAGCCGCGCGATCTTCGCGACCATGAGCGCGATGCGCGGCGAGAGCCCCGTGCGGCGGAAGTACGACGAGACGCGGTTCTTGAGGTCGCGGGCCTTGCCGACGTAGAGGCACGTGCCGTCTGCGGCGAAGTACCGGTAGCAGCCGGGCAGGTGCGGGAGCGTCCTCACCTCCGCGGCGGGATCAAAGGCGGGGGCGGGTTCGGTGGCCGGAGCCGCATCGGGCGCGCGGGGCGCGTCGGGCTCGGGGCGTTCGCTGGGTGCCCCCTGGTCGTGCGCCGGCTCCCCGGAAGCCCGGTCGGCCTCCCAGGGCGGCGTTTCCAGTGCAGTCGGCTGTTGCTCCACGCGCAGACGCTCCTCACTCAAAAACTACTTGCCTTTCTTTTCGTCGTCCAGAAGATCGTCGAAGTGGAGTTTGATCGGCTGGTATTCGCGGTCGACCTTAAGGGGGGCGGCGCAACGGAATTGGAGCCAGGCCGTGGCGGGTGAACCATCCTTGCCGGCGGGCTCCGAAGATCCGCTGTCGGGCATCATGCCCTGGCCGCGCTCATTGCAGAAGGCGCGCGCCCGCTCGTAGACGTAGTCGGCGAGGCGCTGCACGCTCGTCTGTCCCGGCCACTCAGCCTTGGCAAGCCAGACCGAACCCACGACCGGCGTGATGTCGAACTTGCGGCCGGCGTAGTTCTGGTGCTCCTCCTGCACGGCGGCGCAGCCCGTGAGAAGTGCGGCGCCCGAAAGGGCGAGAAGGAGGACGGAGAAAGGCTTCTGGATCATTGTTCGAACGGGCGGCGCGTATGGGCCGCAATGACGTGTGGATGGAGGACGACCACATTATATGAATGCGCCCGGATGGGAGGTTCGGGCGCCGCCTGCGTCGGAAGAAGCGCGCGAAGGAAGAGAGGCGCATCCTTCTAACCCAGAATCTCGGACTGGCTGGCTTTA
>NZ_DAVZJY010000244.1:0-3259 GCF_052272535.1 Sutterella sp.
CGGAGCGCCCGCCGCCCGGGCGGTCTGCTTTTGTCTTCAAGTTCCACCTCTGCGGCGGGATTCGGCCAAAGAAAAAGCCGCCCGGGAGAGGAATCCCGCGGGCGGCTTTGATTCTGCCGAGGCGCGTCACATGAGCTTGAAGAGGTTCACGAGCATCCTGATGCGCTCCTCGACCGTGTCGAGGCGCAGGAATTCGCGCTCGGTGTGGAACCCCGCACCCGCCGGGCCGCAGCCGTCCACCACGGGGATGCCGGCCTTGGCGATGCGGTTGCCGTCGCTGCCGCCGCCCGCGTCAACCCACTTCGCCTCGAAGCCCGCCATCTCGGCGGCCTTGTTGATCGTGGCGACCAAGCCCTTCGTCGCCTCGGAGAGCGGCATCGCGGGCATGCGCGAGTAGACCGTCAGCTCCTGCGTGACGCCTTCGACCCAGGTGCGGGCGACGAGCTCGCGGATCTTGGCTTCAAGGGCGTCGCCGTCCTTGTCGAACCAGTATCGGATGTCGAGGCGCACCGTGCAGCGGTCCGAGATCACGTTGGGGGCGGTGCCGCCCTCGACGACGCCGGGGTTGACGGTCGTGCCGATCGACTTGTCGGCGAGGTCGTACGCGGCGAGCGCGAAGCGCATCGCGGCGACGTTGGCGTTGAGGCCCGCCTCGGGGTTGTTGCCCGCGTGGGCGGTGCGGCCATGGAAGACGACGCAGTAGTCGCTCACGCCCTTGCGGGAGCGCACGAGTTCGCCGCCGGCGCGCGCGGCCTCGACGATGAGGGCGCACTTCGCCTTCGCGCCCACGCCCGCGAGCCACTCATGCGAATTCTGCGAGCCGGTCTCCTCGTCGGGATTGAAGGCGCAGCAGATGGAGAGGCGCTCGAGGTCCTCGGGGCGGGCGTACTTGCAGGCGTAGTAGGCGGCGAGAATGCCCGACTTGCAGTCTGAGCATCCCGGGCCGTGGGCTTCGTTGCCGTCCACGGAGAACGGGCGCTTCGCGGCGGTGCCGTCCGGGAAGACGGTATCGAGGTGGCCGTTCAGAAGAACGTCGATCTTCTCGGCATCGGGCTTGTTGCGGGCGATGAGGCCGTGACCCGCCTTGGGGCCGAGGTCGACCAACTCCGTGTGGAAGCCGATCGAGTCGAAGTAGCCCTTCATGATTTCGGCGGCGCGGGTGACGCCCGCCGTGTTCGACGTGCCGCAGTCGAGGTTGACGAGCGGAGCGAGGTCCTTGAGATATTCGTCGAGGATGGACATCTTTTGATGAATCCTTCTGGTGCGTGTTGTGCAAAACGGGATCAGGACCCCATCACGAGGATGCGCATCACGAAGAGCGACAGGAAGGCCGTGAGGATCGGGATCGCCATGATGACAGGGATCTTAGCTCCCTTCACGCCGATCACGCCGAGGCAGCGGCCCATATACTGGATCTGCGAGCCCATCAGGAAGATCGAGGGCGCGAGGATCGCGAGGTGGGTGCCCGTGAGGGTGCCGTGGTCGTAGAGCGCCATCGCGACGCCCACGCCGCCGCCCATCGACATCCAGCCGCCGAGGAGCACGGTGGCGGCTTCGCCCGGGAGGCCGAAGACGCCCATCACCGGCGCGCACACGTCGCCGATGATTTTGAGAAGGCCCGAGTGGTTGAGGATCTTGATGATCACGAACGCCATGAGCACGTTAGGGAGCGTGGAGGTGACGGCGATGTTCCAGCCCTGGACGGCGCCTTTGACGAAGACGTCGGTGATCATGGGCTTGCTTGAGGTGGTGTGGGACATGAGAGAGCTACCTGAAGAAAGTGGCGGGACGAAGTATTCCCGAAAAACGGACGAATGAAAAGGTCTGGAAAGCCTGAAGTCAGGCGCGCGATCCGCGGATCTCGATGAGGCGCATCACGTTTGCGGCGAAGATCTTGCCGAGGAGGATGACGCCGAGGCAGACGCCGAGGGAAACGGGCATCACGGGTTCGCCCGAAGCGGCGACCAGCGTGAAGAAGATCGCGCCCGAGGAGAAGAAGTTCGTGATCGGCGCGTCCGCGGTCATCTGGAAGGCGGCGAAGACGTTCTTCTCGCGGTCGGTGAGCTCGCCCGCGTCGCACAGCTGACGCGTGAGCGCGGCGCCGCCGTCGGTGGACTGGAGCGAGGCGATGAGGGCGAGCGCTGAGGAGCCGGGCAGACCGAGGAGCGGCTTGAGGACCGGTGTGAGGAGCTGGCGCGCGGCCTTGAGGGCCCCGTAGTGCTCGAGCATCGTGATCATCGCGAGGGCGAACATGATCGTCGGAACGAGCGAGAGGGCGAACATGAAGCCGTCGATCGCGCCCGAACCGCCCTTGCCGCGGAAGTTCGCCATCGTCGTTGAGATTTCCCCCGACTTCTCGGTGACGCCCGAGACGAGCCGGCCGAAGCCGCCGTTGAGCGTCGTGAAGTCGAAGATCCCCCACCAATGCGAGCTCGCGGCGAGGCCGGAAAAGAAGACGACCGCGAAGGCGAGGGCGATGTATCCGCCGATGCTGGCACGATCGTTCTTGTCGTCGGGTTGAGTGGGTTGAGGCGTGGCGGCTGTCATGAGGACATCTCCTGTTGGCGTCGTGATGCGGCGGTGTGGGTGGTGGTTCCGGCTCTGGATTTTTTGCAAACGGCCGGATGCGGTTGAGTTTACGTGAAAGTGCGTACTTCAAACAGACGCGCTAACCCGGAGACGGGGCGGGTTGAAAGGTGTGAGGAAGGGAAACAACGGGGCTTGGCGGCCGTGGGGCGCGCACGGCGGTTCGATAGAATGCATAGACCATTGTCTGACCATAGGCGCGGCGCACCCCTCAGGACGCCGCCGCTGATCGGAGCACGTTACATGTCGCTGAACGACCCCCGGTGGGGCCGCGGCTCGAGCGAGCCGCAGGATAAGAAGAATGAGGACGGGGAGACGGATGACCGCACCCCGCGCAACGGGAATGAGGACTCGGATGACCGGCGCCCCGACGACGGGCGCGGTGCGCCCGAGGGTCGCAACGACCGCAATCAGACCCAGAACGCGCGCGGCGGCGACCGCGGGCAGGAGGATCTCGACCGTCTGTGGGGCGAGTTCTCCGACCTCGTCAACTCGATCATGAAGCCGCGCGGCGGCGCGCAGCGCCGCAACGACGATCCGCTTTCGAAGCTGAAGAGCCGCGACGACTATTCGCGCGACGACGAACCCGATGAAGCGCCCGCCCGCGGCGATCGCGGCGACCGCGACGAACCGTCGTTGCGTGCGCAGCCCGACGACGGGCGCTCGGGCGGCG
>NZ_DAVZJY010000245.1:0-3254 GCF_052272535.1 Sutterella sp.
CTTCACCCGCGGAGGGCCCGAACAAAAAGCGGCCGCAGTCCGGTGAAGGATGCTGCGGCCGGGCGGCTTCGAGAGAGCGGAAAGCCGAAGGAAACAGTCTGCGGGTCCCGGGTTCACTCCCGGGGGCGTGTTGTTTTGGAGTGGGCGCCCGTCAGGCGTTCGGGCGCTCGAAGACGAAGTCGCCGCCCATCATCGTGGCGTCGACCTTGACGTCGCGGATCTTGAGCGGGTCGATCGTGAAGATGTTCTCCGAAAGCACCACAAGGTCGGCGAGATAGCCCGGGAGCAGGCGCCCCTTCACGTTCTCGTCGAAGCTCGCAAAGGCGCCTTCACGCGTGTAGGCGTCGACGGCGTCGTAGACGTCGAGGCACTCCTCGGGGTGGAAGCCCCCTTCGGGTTCGCCCGTGAGGCGGCGGCGGTTGACGGCGCAGTAGAGGTTGTCGATCGGGTTCATGTCCTCGATCGGGGAGTCCGTGCCGAAGGACATGTGGATGCCGAGGCACTTCATCGTGCCGAAGGCGTAGCTCGTCGCGGCGAGCTCGGGGCCGACGCGCTCCTCGACGATCTTCGTGTCGTAGTGCAGAAAGATCGGCTGCACGAGGGCGAGGATGCCGTTCTTCGTGAAGCGCTCGACCAGCGGACGGTCCGTGATCTGCACGTGCACGATGCCGAGGCGGAGCGGATTTTCACCGTTCCGGCAGACCGCGTCGTAGGCGTCGAGGATGCGCTCGATCGCGCCGTCGCCGATCGCGTGCGTGACGACGGAGCAGTTGTGCGAGACGGCGAGCCCCACCTGGGGCGCAACCTCTTCGGGTGTGAGCGTGGCGATGCCCTTCGTCGTCGGGTCGTCGCGGTAGGGTTTGCGCATGAAGGCCGTGCGGGCGCCGAGGGAGCCGTCCGCGAAGAGCTTCAGGGGCCCGAAGCGGTGCAGGTCGTCGCCCTTGCCGGTGATGTTGCCCGCCTCGAGGAACTCGCGGTAGGCGTCGGCCGTCTGGAAGCTCGACTGGTGCCAGACGCGCACGAGCGGATGGTCGGCCATCACGCGGCGGTAGGCTTCGAGCACGTCGCGCCAGGTGCCCATGCGCAGGTCGCAGGTGTGCACCGACGTGACGCCCGTCTCCGCGGCGTGCTTCATCGCCGTGCGGATGAGCTCGATGTACTCCTCGACCGAGCGGCTGCGGAAGAGCGAGAGGAGCGGCGCGCGGGCGTTCTCGGAGAAGATGCCGTTGAGGCGCCCCGAGGCGTCGCGGCCGATCGAGCCGCCCTCGGGAGCGACCGCCGACTCGTCCACGCCGGCGCGCTCGAAGACGAGGGGATACTCGGTCGAAATGTCGTCGAGGTCCTCGCGCGTCAGAAGGCGCGCTTCGTCGGTGAAGTAGTCCTGGTTCCATCCCATGCCGTGAAGCACAGACCCGGGAGCGGGCTGCCTGCGCTCGATGTACTCGCGGGCGATGCGCTTCACCTCGGCGACGCTCGTTGCGTGCTGCAGGCGGATGTCCATGAGCGCGATGCCGGTGTTGAGGAGATGCTGGTGCGAGTCGATGAAGCCCGGGACGACGGTGCGGCCCTTGGCGTCGTATTCGGTCGCGTCGGCCGGGGCGGCGGCGCGGACTTCCGTCTCGGCGCCGACGGCGGCGATCCGGCCGTCCACCACGAGGAGCGCCTCCTCGAAGCGGCCGCGTTCAACGTAGACGTTCGCATTGCGGATGAGAGTGGCGGTCATGATTTGATGTCCTGTGAAGCGGAGGCGGTGCGGAGGGGCCCATTGCGGGGCGTGCGCCGCCAAATGGAAGAAGTTGCGGGTGCGCGTGCAGGCTATTCGCCTTCCTTCCGGGAGGCCGCGAGCGCGTCGTGGCGGCGGCGGAAGAGCACTTCGTAGATGCCGAGCCCGAGGAGCGGGACGATGAGGCCGAGCGCCGCGGTCACCGGGTCCTGATAGACCGTGTTGATGATGAGCGCGAGCATGAAGACGAGCACGAGGATGATCGAGAACGGATAGAGCCAAACCTTGTACGGGCGCTCCAAGGTCGGGTACTTGCGGCGCAGCACGATCACCGAGAGGAAGGTCATGCCGTGGAAGATGAGGCCGCAGACGGCCACGAGGCTCGTGAGCTCGGAGAGCGAGCGCGAGCACACGAGGATCATCGCCATCACCATCGAGGCGAGCTGCACGTTCACCGGGGTGCGGTAGGTCGGGTGGAGCTTCGCGAGGCTCGGGAAGAGCGCGCCGTCGCGGGCCATCGCGAAGTACATGCGCGGGAAGACCATGATGCAGCCGTTGAGGGAATTGAAGATTGCGAGCATCATCGCCGTGCCGACGATCGCCATGCCGGCGGCGCCGAAGAGCGCCTCCGCGGCGGCCGTGCCGAGGTAGAAGTTCCCGCTCCTCACCATCTCGAGGATCTGGTCGTACGGGAGCACCCGGTAGAGGGCGTAGTTGAAGAGCGCGTAGAGAACGGCGACGCCGACGATCGAGCCGATGAGCGCAAGCGGGATGTTGCGCTTCGGGTTCTTCATCTCTTCGGCGACGGTGTTGAGGTTCGACCACCCCTCATAGGCCCAGAGCGTGGCGAGCACCGCGAAGACCATCATCGAGAGGATCGCGGAGACGGAGGGCGTTTCGGCGGGGAAGTGGAAGAGGTCGGGGTGCTGGTCGCCCATCATGAAGCCGCAGATGATGATGAGGGCGATCGGGAGGAGCTTCAGAACCATGAAGATGTTCTGCACCAGGCTGCCCAACTTGATGCCGCGCATGTTGATGAGCGAGAGCACGAGGATCGTGAAGAGGGCGAGCCCCTTCTGCGTCGTCTCCCCGAGGGGATACATGCTCGAGATGGCCGCGGCGAAGGCGAGCGCGAGCGCGGAGATCGACCCCGAGGAGGAGAGGGAGAAGTTCGTGATGCCGCACATGAAGGCGACGCGCTCGCCGTAGGCTTCACGCAGGTAGACGTAGTAGCCGCCGGCCTTGGGCATCATGGCGCCCAACTCGGCGAAGCAGATGCCCGAGAGGAGCGTGATCAGGCCGCCGATCACCCAGACGAGGAGCGCGAGGCCGAGGTTGTCGCCGGCGCGCTGCAGCACGATGCCGCCGATGTAGAAGATTCCGGAGCCGATCATGATGCCGGCGAGGACCGATATGCCGCCGAAGAGGCCGACTTCGCGCTTCATGCCGCTCTGCGGGGCGGGATTGGACGCGGACTGGGGCTTAACTAGTCGAAACTAATCCTACCGAATCTATCATTGAGGTGCCGGAA
>NZ_DAVZJY010000246.1:0-1471 GCF_052272535.1 Sutterella sp.
CTCGTCGAGACAGTGTAAGACCCCGGCAAGCCGGGGCTGTTGTCAGTGAAGCGAGAAGCCTCGCCCAATTCCGTTAGGAATTGGGCGGGGAGCAGTCACGACGTAGACTTCGGGGATGAAGAGAAGAACCGGACCGCGGAGAGGCGGGGGCGAGCAGATGAAGACGGAGACAAACGAGAAGAACCGCGGGAGCGCAGACGCCGCTCCTCGAGCGAAGGCTCCCCGCCGCGGACGGCGTCCGGGCGGCGAGGTTTCTGGGCGCGGGGCGCTTCTCGCCGCCGCGCAGAAGCTCTTCTCCCGGAGCGGGTTCGCGGGCGCGTCGCTGCGCGAAGTGGCCCGCGAGGCCGAGGTCGCCCCGGCGCTCGTCTGCCAGCTCTTCGGGAGCAAGGAGGGACTCTACGACGCGCTCCTCGACCATCTCGCCCAAGAGCAGCGCGTGCAGCTCGGGCGCATCGACGAACTCACCCGTGAGGCTCAAGCCCACCCGAGGGCGGCGCTCGAAGGGTGGCTGAGGATGTTGGTTGAGATCGGGCCGGCCCTCTCGGACGTTCCGGCGCTCCTCATGCATGAAGTAGACCCCGGCAGGGCTGCCGACGCCGATCCCGAGGACGGGGCGCGCTTTAACGCCGTCACTGAGAAGCTCATCCACCCCTTCAGGACGGCGTCGCTTCCGCTCATCCGCCGCGCGCTCGATGCCGGCGTGATCCGCGGGTCTTCGCCCGAACTCGTCTTCTCGCTCCTCATGGGTGCGGCGTCGGCGACGCTCCTCGCCCCGGAGATCGCGGGCGGAGCGCGTTGCGCCGACGAGGACTTCCGCGCACGCACGGCCGAAGTCCTTCTCGCGCTCGTGCTGCGCTGACGACGAAGGAGCCGTCCTGCGGATCGACCGCAGAGACGGCTCGACGCCCCCCGACGGAGGGCGGACCGAGCCTGAATGCAGACGACAAAAAAGGCCGTTTCCTTCGAAACAGCCTTCACGTCGCTCTTGATTTGGCAGGGGTAGTAGGATTCGAACCTACGAATGGCGGATTCAGAATCCGCTGCCTTAACCGGACTTGGCGATACCCCAGTAAATGGTGCGGTCGATGAGATTTGAACTCATACAGCCAAAGGCCGCTACCCCCTCAAAGTAGTGCGTCTACCAATTCCGCCACGACCGCATCGCAGATAACCAAGTTGTTCTCTGGTGAACTTCTTTTTGAGTTGAGGAACTCGTTCAACAGAGGAGATGCATTCTACATGAAAAAATCAGAAATGTGTAGGGGTGGAAAAAATTTAATTCGCCCGTCGCGACCGTCGGCAGGAGGTCGGCGCGGCGGCGGTGACGCCGTCGGAAACGGGCCGGTTGGTTGAAAGATTGCGCACGCAGATAACAAAAGAGGCCGCTTCCTTCGAAACAGCCTCTTTCGCACATTTTGGCAGGGGTAGTAGGATTCGAACCTACGAGTGGCGGATTCAGAATCCGCTGCCT
>NZ_DAVZJY010000246.1:1571-3251 GCF_052272535.1 Sutterella sp.
CGAGTGGCGGATTCAGAATCCGCTGCCTTAACCGGACTTGGCGATACCCCAGTAAATGTGGTGCGGTCGATGAGATTTGAACTCATACAGCCAAAGGCCGCTACCCCCTCAAAGTAGTGCGTCTACCAATTCCGCCACGACCGCTCGTGTCTTCCAAATTGTCAACTTGATCTAAGGGATGGCAGGGGTAGTAGGATTCGAACCTACGAGTGGCGGATTCAGAATCCGCTGCCTTAACCGGACTTGGCGATACCCCAGTAAGTGGTGCGGTCGATGAGATTTGAACTCATACAGCTAAAAGCCGCTACCCCCTCAAAGTAGTGCGTCTACCAATTCCGCCACGACCGCAGCAATCAAGTTGTTCTCTGATGAACTGTTTGTGAGTTGAGGAACTCGTTCATCAGAGGAGAAGCATTTTACCTCGGAATTTGGTTGACGGGGGCATTATTTTGCTTGTCACCCATCCCCTGTTCTTGGGATGTCGGCTGTTCGACCGTCGACAGAACGCCGCCCTGGGGCGCGGCGGCGCGCTTGTTGAAGGCGCCGGAGGCGAGGGTGAGGGCGATGGTGGAGCAGAAGAACACCGTGGCGGCGATGGCCGTGGAGCGCGAGAGGAAGTTCGCGCTGCCCGTGGCGCCGAAGACGGAGCCGGAGGCGCCGCTGCCGAAGGCCGCGCCGAGGTCGGCGCCCTTGCCGTGCTGCATCAGCACGAGGACGATGACGACGACCGCGGAGATGATCTGCAGAACAAGCGCGATGCTAAGCAGGAAGTGCATGGTCTTAACACCTTGTGGTGGAGAGATTAATTATGGGGTCGAGAGGCGCAGAGCGCTTCGCCGATGGCGTAGAAGCTCTGGGCTTTGAGCGAGGCGCCGCCCACGAGCGCGCCGTCGATGTCGGGCTCGGCGAAGAGTTCAGAGGCGTTTTCAGGGGTGACGCTGCCGCCGTAGAGGATGGGCGTCCGGCGGGCGGCCTCGAGAGAAGTCTGGGCGAGCCGGGCGCGGATGCCTTCATGAACGGCCTGGGCGGTCTGCGGGTCGGCCGAGCGTCCCGTGCCGATCGCCCAGACGGGTTCATAGGCGACGGCGAGGAGGCTCTCGGGCTTCACCACCGAGAGAACCGCATTGAGCTGACGCAGGATTACGGCGGGCGTGTCGCCGCGCTCGCGCTCCTCGAGCGTCTCGCCCACGCAGACGACCGGACGGATGCCGGACTTCACGAGGGCGACGGCCTTCATGGCGACGCGGTTGTCCGTTTCACCATAGAGACGGCGGCGCTCGGAGTGACCGACGATCGCAGCGGAGACGCCGAAGTCGGCGAGCATGGCGGCGGAAACCTCGCCCGTAAAGGCGCCCGAAGCGTTTTCGTTCACGTCTTCAGCGCCCACTTCGAGCGAGGTGCCCGAGCAGGCGGCGGTGAGTTCCGGAAGATAGATGAAGGGGGCGCAGACGACGGTGCGGCAGGAGAGCCGCAGGGGCTGGGCGAGGAAGTTCCGCACCCAGAGGCTGTTCGCCTCCCGCGAGCCGTTCATCTTCCAGTTGGCTATGACGATTTTGTCGCGCATGTATTGCGGTTCGGTCAGTAAAGGTGGTTTCTCAATGAAGTGCAGGGATTCTAGCGGGTTTGACCCGTGAGATCGCTTAAATCCCCGCGCCCGAGGGGCCCCGAGCGTGGAAGAGC
>NZ_DAVZJY010000247.1:0-3199 GCF_052272535.1 Sutterella sp.
CCGTATGTTGAAACCTCCCAATTCCACCAGTACGAGGTTTCTTAAATCTTGCTGAGAAGATGTCCGCACTACGGTATCCCCTCCTTCGAGGGAACCCCTTGTGGAGGCTCCCTCTCCGGAGTAAATCTCCAAAGCGGGGTCGGTTAAAGGCTTGGTGGGCCGAGGCTTCAGGTGCGGTCCAGTTTTCGTCTTGCCCCCTGTGATCTACAGGAAAGCCAGAACCGCTTTTGCCGCCTCGACTTGGCACTGGTTTTTAGAATTCTTCAGTCGTTTTCGTTTTTAACATGCAGTGGGTGCGCTTGACGGCGCATCCCTGCTCATCTCCTTCTGCTCTTGAACCACGCGATGTGCCCGCAAGCGCAAGGCGGCTCTTGGCTTCGACCTTCTCTTCGGCTCCCGCTTCGGCTTCCTGCTCTCAGGAAGTGGTTCACGCTTGAACTCCGCGCAGTGCTCAAGGTACTTTTCGCGATAGACGCCCCTCACCCTTTCGAGCGGCATGTAGCGCGTGAAGCGGTCGTCGTGAAGAACGTGCAGCAGCATCAATGCGGCCTTGCGGTCGGCGTGATCCTTGTATCCGCATGCACGGCAGTGGAAGGCGTCGCCGTGCCGGTTGTCCCGCGACACGTAGTAGCACGCCGGACAGGCCTGGCTCGAATACGCGCTCGGCACGTAGACCACCCGCATGCCCCGCAGCGCAGCCTTGTATTCCAGACACTCGGTCATCAGACCACGCACCCAGCTCGACATCATCCGGTTGGCGCGCTTTGACCACCCCGGCACCGCCATCTTCTCCGGCAGGTCCTCCGCGACGATCACGCGCGCCTTCGTCGTACGGATCAGCGCGTTCACGGCACGGTGGATCTCGTTCTTGACCCGCTCCTTGAGCCGCTTCAGCATTCTTCTCCAGTTCTTGCCGCCGAGGTTGTTCTCAAGGATGCGCTGCTTCTTGGCGGGATCCTTCGTCGTCCTGAAGAGGCTGTAGAAGTAGTTGCGTCCTCTGAGGGTGGCGTCGATCCAGTCCACGGCCTCCATGATGACGTTCTTGAGATTCTCGCCGAAGGCGACGCCCGCCTCGTTCACGGCGGCTTCCGAGAAGCCCAGGTCCACCGCGGTGACGAAGCAGTAGGTCGTGTTGCGCCAGACGATGTCCGGAACGTACTCGTGAAGCGGTCGGGGCTTGAGCTTCTGCAGAACGTGCAGCTTGACGACGCCGAGCTCATCTCGAACGAGCATCGTCGTGCTGTCGATCTTTCCTCTGCCGAGAAGCCCGAGCGTGATCCGACTGCCGCGGGCCTTCGTCGCGAGCCTGATCTGCTGGCCGCCGTTTTTCTCCGCGAGCGTGTAGGAGTCGGAGTCGAACCAACAGGAGTGGTGCTCGCCGTGAACGGGGAAGCGCCCGGCGCGTTCGAAAAGGATCGACCGGATCGTCCGCTGCAGGCGCATGGGGTCGCGCACCACGGATCCGTCCTGCGCGACCATTTTCGACGTGTCGATGGTCTTCTTGTCGAGCATGTCGAAGAAGTCGGAGTCGAGCACCAGCAGCAGGCGACGGACGAATGCGCTTTCGCAGTCGTTGAGATTCTTGTAGAAGGCCCGCTTCATCACGTGCCGAAACACAGTCCTCTGCACGCCCTTCCAATAGTTCGAGGCGAGGATGCACGCCGCCTGAATGGCGCACTTCCACTGCTTGTCCAGAAGGCCGTAGGGCGACTTCGACTTCTTCACGGGCGGATATTTCCCGTTCGGACCGGGAACCATGTTGTTTTCCTTGCGGAACTTATCCCTGAGGAGCTCCCGGAAGCCTTCGAAGTCAATGCAGAAGCGGCGGTATTCCTGAGACTTCAGGAACGCGAGCTGGCGCGTGAGCTCCATTCCGAACGAGTCGATGAGGTCGTCGATGACCTCGCGGTTCGCCTCAACTGCGGCCGGATCGAGGTCGCGCACGACCGTTTTGTAGGCAATCGGTTCGGCCTGCGCAAACTGGCTCAGGCGGGAGGCGGGAACGAAGCGCACGTCGGCGAGCTCGGCCGGCTCGAAAGGCTTGAAGAGCGCCGCAAGGGGGGATTTGCCGAGCTTGCGTCCGATTCGCTCGGGGACCTCGATGGTTTCCGGATGTTGAACCCAACCTTTGAGCAGTCCGTCGGGGACCTCTACGACCGTTTTCGGAGATCCACAATTCGGCGCTTCATGAAAGCACACCGCAACAAGATGATCCTCTGCGTTGCTTGATTGTTCATGATCTTCTACGAGCTCTGAGAGAAGCAACTCTCTCGCCGCATCTGCAGACGAGAAATCATTGCTTTTCGATGTAATATATGAAGTTTTCTTGGTCATGGCTCGGGACGCTCATTAGTTCAGCAAGAGGAATCATACATGGTTCCTCAAAATAAATCAATAGCATTCTTCAAGGTTGTTCAATCGCATCAGTCGTGTATACAGAGAGTCTTTTATGAACGCCAGCATACGAAAATGATGAAGACGACCTCAAAACCGCACCGTCATGCGGACGGGCGACCATGTTCACCATAGAACCACTGTGCGCCATACCATGACGCACGCAAACATGAGTAGGGTTAATCCCTATCCTTGACTTGCCGGCTGTACCTGCACGACCGTACCCTTGCGGCGCCGGCTGCGTCGACCGTAAAGGCGCGCACAGAAAACGGTCATGAGCGTGACGACGTCGCGGGCGAGCTCCTCTTCAAAGGAAACGTCCTGTCGCTCTTCAAGGATGCGGACGACCGTCTTGACGCGGCCGCAGATGAAGCGCACGAGCGCGGTGCCGAAGCGCAGCAGCCGGTCCTCGTGGACAAGGACGAGTTCGGAGACTCTCCGTTCGAGAAGCCGCCGCATCAGGGCGCGCAGTCCGGGCTTGCGGCAGTTGAGGCCGGAGCCGATGTCGGTGATGACTTCCTCGCAGCCCGCATCGCGGAGCCGTTCCACTTGACGGCCGAGATCAGACTTCTGGTCGTGGGAGGAAACGCGGGCGTAGCCGACGACTTTGCGCTTCCCCGGATCTTCTTCGTCGTCTTCATCGAGGATGAAGCGGCGGTGGCCGCCCATCGTTCGGTGGGCGATGCAGATCAGTCCGCGGGCAGCCCATCTGCGGATGGTACTCGTGGAGACGCCGTACTTGGCGGCGATGGCGCCGATGGAGCAGTAGACGGTCATGACAACCTCCCGTCGTTGGGTGTTCCGG
>NZ_DAVZJY010000248.1:0-3196 GCF_052272535.1 Sutterella sp.
CCCGGGGCGGCGCCTCAAGGCGCCCGTGAGCCTTTGGGCGGGATGTCTTCGGCCTGCGGGCGGCCCGTATAATCCCTGCTGCACCGGTCGGCGGGGCGTGCAGGAGGGATGCCGCACGTCCCGGGATTCGGCCTGCGCGCCCACCACGTCCTTCCGCTCATTTAAGCCGTGAGGAAGATCCGGCTGAGAAAATGCCGGAAGGAGCGTGAAGGAGGCGCCTGCGGGCCCGCCGGCCGCTCCGAACCCACCTCAGGCGCTCTGCAGGCGGGACGGCGCGCCCCTTGCGCCGCCGTTCTTCCCCCCGGAGGAGCGCCAAACAGGAAGATTTCAGCATGCCTCAGATTCATCCGAGCGCCGTCGTGGCGCCCGAAGCGGTCCTCGCCGAGGACGTCGTGGTCGGTCCCTTCTGTCTCATCGGACCGAAGGTGAAGATCGGCGCGGGCACGGTGCTGCGCAGCCACGTGGTCGTCGAAGGGCGCACCGAGATCGGCTGCCGCAACGTGGTCTACGCGGGCGCCTCGATCGGCTGCGATCCGCAGGACAAGAAGTACCGCGGCGAAGACACCGCGCTCATCGTGGGTGACGACAACGTGATCCGCGAAAACTGCACGATGTCGATCGGCACGACGCAGGACGAGGGAATCACGCGCGTCGGCAGCCGCAACCTCTTCATGGCGAACGCGCACGTCGCGCATGACTGCCGCGTGGGCAACGACGTGATCCTCGCCAACAACGTCGCCCTCGCGGGCCACGTCACCGTCGGCGACTTCGCCATCTTGGGCGGTCAGGCCGCCGTGCACCAGTTCGTTCGCATCGGCGAACACGCGATGGTGGGCGGCGCCTCGGGCGTGCTGCAGGACGTGCCGCCCTACGTGATCTGCCACCTCAACCCCTGCAAGGTCGCGGGACTCAATCTCGTGGGTCTGCGGCGCTCCGGGTATACCGACGAGCAGATCCGGGCGCTGAGGAAGGCCTACGGGCACTTCTACCGCGAGAACCTCACGGTGAAGGAGGCCGCGGAGAAGATTGAGGCGCTCAAGGTCGACTTCCCCGGCGCCGCGCACGTGCTCGACGTCTTCGTGGGCTTCGTCACGACGAGCCCGCGCGGTGTGATCCGCTGACCCGGGACGCGCACGACCAAGCCTCAGACCCCCGTCCCGCCCCGCAGGGCGGGACGACGAAAGACAAGAAACGCTGGAGAGCAACATCATGGGCACCCATCGTCCGCAACCGACCTCTGAAACCAACGGCATCGCCTGGCTTGCCGGCGAAGCGAGCGGCGACTACATCGCGAGCCTTGCGCTCCCCGAGGTGGAGAAGCGCTTCGAGGGCGCCCCGCAGTACGGCGTGGGCGGCGCGCGCATGCGCGCGGCGGGCTTTCACGCCTGGCATGACATCCGTGAACTCTCCGTGCGCGGCTACGTCGAGGTGCTCACGCACCTGCCGCGCCTCGTGCGTCTGAGAAACGAGCTCGTCCGCTCGATCGCCGCCTCGAACCCGCGCATCTTCGTGGGCGTCGATGCGCCGGACTTCAACCTCGGCGTCGAGCAGCAGCTGCGCCGCCGCGGCGTGCCCACCGTGCACTACGTGAGCCCCGCGATCTGGGCCTGGCGCCCCGAGCGCATCCACGCGATCCGCCGCTCGGTCGACCACATGCTCCTCGTCTTCCCCTTCGAGCAGGAGATCTACCGCCGTGCGGGCATTGAGGCGACCTACGTCGGCCACCCGCTCGCCTCGGTGATCCCGATGGTGCCCGACACCGAGGGCGCCCGCCGCGACTACGGCCTCACCGAGGACACGCTCCCGGTGGTGACCGTGATGCCGGGCTCCCGCCTCGACGAGGTGAAGGGGTGCGCTGCGGCCTTCTTCGGTGCGGTCGAGAAGCTCCTGCACCGCTGGGGCGACATGCACGTCCTCATTCCGGCCGCGGACGAACAGGCCCGCGAGCGGATCATCTTCATCGCCGGTCAGTACGCCCGCCTCGCGCAGCGCATGATCGTGCGCATCGGCGAGAGCCACCGCATGATCGAGGCGGCCGACGCCGTGCTCGTCGCCTCCGGCACGGCCACCCTGGAGACGGCGCTCTACAAGAAGCCCATGGTGGTGGGCTACAGCATGCCCGCGCTCACGGGCATGATCATGCAGAAGAAGGCCCTCATCCGCCACGTGTCGCTCCCCAACATTCTGATGGGCGAGAACGTCGTGCCGGAGTTCCTGCAGTACTACTGCTGCGCGGACCAGATCTCCTGGGCGCTGCAGGACGCGCTTGAGAACGACGCGAAGCGCCGCGAATTGGTCGAGCGCTTCACGAAGCTCCACGAGCTCCTCAAGGCCGACACGTCCAAGCTCGTCGCCGACGTGCTCGAATCCCACGCGCTGCGCCGCTGGAACTGACCTCCTTTCGCCTGAAGGCGCATCGCGCCGGACGCGCCGCGCCCGGCTTTTCTTTTTTTTCTCCGCACCCGCTTAACCCGCCATGGCCCGCCGCAAGTCCACCGCCCCCGATCCCGCCGAAGTCTTCGCCGGGAGCCTCTTTCTCGCGGGCGGCCTCGAGGGGCTGCCGCGCCTCACGGCCGGGGTGGACGAAGCCGGCCGCGGGCCGCTCGCCGGCCCCGTCTGCGCCGCGGCGGTGATCCTCGACCCCAAGCGCCCGATCGAGGGGTTGAACGACTCCAAGAAGCTTTCGGCGAAGAAGCGCGAGGCCTTGGCGCCCCTGATCCGCGAGCGCGCGCTCGCCTGGGGCGTCGGCTGGGCCTCGGTCGAAGAGATCGACCGCGTGAACATCCTCGAAGCGACCTTCCTCGCGATGGAGCGGGCGCTCGCGGGCCTCGCCACCGCGCCCGAACTCATTCTGATCGACGGCAACCGGGCGCCGCACCACCTCGCGGCCCCCTTCGAGACCGTGGTGAAGGGCGACGCCCTCATTCCGGCGATCTCCGCCGCCTCGATCCTCGCCAAGACCGCCCGAGACCATCTGATGGCCGAGCTCGACCGCGAGTGCCCGGGCTACGGGTTCGCGGTCCACGCGGGCTACGGCACCGCCGCGCACCTGGAGGCCCTTCGCCGCCTTGGGCCCTCGCCCCACCACCGCAGGAGCTTCGAGCCCGTGAAGACGATGATTGCGCAGGCGCGTGAAAATCAATAATCTTCACGCAATTCAAAAGGCGCCCGGAGCGCCCGGCCGCAGCAGGCGGCG
>NZ_DAVZJY010000249.1:0-3164 GCF_052272535.1 Sutterella sp.
GAGGCGGTGGCGAAGTCCGCGGCCGTCGCCAACCGCTATCCCTTCGTGCGCGCCGAGGCGCTGCGCAAAGCCTGCGCGAAGTTCATCGGCGGCTCCCCGAACGAGATCGTCCTCTCGTCGGGTTCGGCCGAAGCGATCCGCGCGTCGGTCGAGGCCTACGCCCACGAGAAGGACGCAACCCTCATCATCCCCGAGCTCACGTACTCCGACGGCGAGATGGCCGCCAAGCGCAACGGCATGCCGGTCGTGAAGGTGACGATGGGCCCGAAGTGGTCGATCGACATCCCCGCGATGAAGAACGCCGCGAAGAAGGCGGCCGAAAAGGGCTTCGCCGTCGTCTACTTCGTTAATCCGAACAACCCCACGTCCACCATCGCCGACACGAAGGCGCTCTTCGACTGGATCCGCGCGCGCCCGGCCAACACCGTCTTCCTCGTGGACGAGGCCTACGCCGAATTCGTGGTTGATCCCTCGTTCCGCTCCACGGCCGAGCTCGTCAAGGAGGGTCTCGCGAACGTCGTGGTGCTCAAGACCTTCTCCAAGATCTTCGCCATGGCGGGCCTGCGCCTCGGCTTCGCCTACGCCGTTCCCGAAACTGTCAAGAAGGTCCACGACCACATCGCCTACGACTTCTTCGTCTCGATCCCCGCGATCGAAGCCGGCCTCGCCGAGATCGAGGACAAGGCGTTCCTCAAGCTCTCGAACGACGAGAACAAGGCCGCCCGCGCGATCATGGCGAAGGTCTGCGACGAACTGAAGCTCGAGTACCTGCCGAGCCAGACGAACTTCTGCTTCATCAACCTCAAGGCTCCGCTCGCGCCCTTCGCCGAGGCGATGAAGAAGGAGAACATCATCGTCGGCCGTCCCTTCCCGCCCGCCGTTGAATGGTGCCGCATCTCCTACGTGCGCCCGGCCGAAATGCAGTACGTCGCCGACGTGATGCGGCGCCTGAGGAAGGAGGGAAAGCTCTGATACGGGCGCTCCTCCCTGACCTTGGCGCCCTGAGAGGTCCGCTCCGGGCGGGCCTCTCGCGGCGCGGCGGAGGTCCGGCATGCTCCACTCGGTGGGGCGCCGGACCTCTTTGATTTTCTTAGAATCATTTCTTCATCCACCTCTTCATGGAGCATCTGATGCCGCTGCCCGTCTTTGATCCCCTCGACCATCCCCACGCCTCCCGCCGACAAGTGGTCTACGCCCGCCGCGGCATGGCCTGCGCGGGCAACCCCACCGCGGCCTCGGTGGGCCTGCAGACGCTTCTGAAGGGCGGCAACGCCGTGGACGCCGCGGTCGCGATGGCGGCGGTCATGCCCCTGGTCGAGCCCACCGGGAATGGTCTCGGCTCCGACGCCTTCGTCCTCATCTGGAAGGACGGAAGGCTCTACGGCATCAACGGCTCGGGCCCGTCGCCCCTGGCGGCGACCCTGGATGCCTACCGGGCGCGCGGCTTCACCGAGGTGCCCGCCTACGGCGTCCTCTCGGCGGACGTTCCGGGGTGCGTCGCCGCCTGGGCGGAGGTCGCGAAGCGCTTCGGCAGGATGGACTTTAAGGACGTGCTCGCTCCGGCGGTCGACTACGCGCGCCGCGGCTTCGCGGTCTCGCCCACGGTGTCGTTCCTCTGGGCGCGCGCCGAGAAGCTCTATTCAAAGTTCCGCGCCGACCCGCAGTTCGAGCCCTGGTTCGAGCACTTCGCGCCCGCGGGACGCGCGCCGAAGGCGGGCGAGGTCTTCTCCTCGGCGGACATGGCCCGCACGCTCGAACTCATCGCCGCGACCGAGGGCCGCGCCTTCTACAAGGGCGTTTTGGCCGAGCGGACGGCGGAGTTCTTCGAAGCGAAGAAGGGCCTCCTCACCTACGAGGACCTCGCGAGCTACGTCCCGGAATGGGTCGAGCCCATCAGCGTCAACTACCGCGGCTACGACGTCTGGGAGATGCCGCCCAACGGCCACGGCATCACGGTACTGATGGCCTTGAAGCTCCTCTCGGGGATGCCCCTGGGCGAGAGGCTCAAGGCCGAGACGATGCACCAGCAGATCGAGGCGATGAAGCTCGCGATGGCCGACACCGCCGAGCACGTCACGGACCCCGTCGCGATGCGCGTTTCGGTCGATGAGCTGCTTTCGGACGACTACGCCACCCGGCGCCGCGCGCTGATCGGCCCCGAAGCGCTTATCCCGCAGGCGGGCGACCCGCGCGGGAGCTCCACCGTCTACTTCTGCACGGCGGACGAAGAAGGCACGATGGTCTCCTTCATCCAGAGCAACTACCGCGGCTTCGGCTCGGGCATCGTGATCCCCGGCACCGGCATCTCGATCAACGACCGCGCGAACAACTTCCGCTTCGACGAAGCGCACGCCAACTGCCTCGCGGGCGGCAAGCGCCCCTACCACACGATCATTCCGGGGTTCCTCACGAAGGACGGAGCGGCCGTCGGCCCCTTCGGCATCATGGGCGGCTTCATGCAGCCCCAGGCCCACGTGCAGGTGGTCGAGAACCTGATCGACTGGCACCTCAACCCGCAGCAGGCGCTCGACGCGCCGCGCTGGCAGTGGACCGGCGGCCGCCGGGTCGAGGTGGAGGCCGACATGCCCGCAAACGAAGTCCTCAAGCTCGCCCGCATGGGTCACGAGGTGACCGTCAAGGCCGACCTCACGCAGATGGGCCGCGGCCAGATGATCCTGCGCGCGGAGGACGGCACGCTCGCGGGCGCCACCGAAAAGCGCACCGACGGTCAGATTATGTGCTTCTAGGCGCACTGCGCCATGAGCGCGCATTGCACCAAATTGGTGCAATGCGTGCATGAAAACGTGCGCACTCATCGAAGGCGAGCGGTGAAGATCCCTGGATTCCCCGTCCGCCGAGCATTCCTAGGGTTAACCCTTGATTGGCACGGAGATTGCTATGTATTCCGGGATGAGGGAGCGCAAAGAGGCGGCGTCTGAAGCCGCCGCGCCCGCCTCAGGCTTTTCTTCAACCCGACTTCCAGAGAAGGAGACAACGTCATGGCCTCTACGACCGATACCGTCGCGATCACCTCCACCGGCGCCCTTGCCGGCACCGTTCGCGGAGTTTCGCTCGAGACCATAGGCGCCCGTCCCTCGGTGCGCCGCACGGCGCTCTCGATCGTCTGCGTCGGCGTCCTTCTCGCCGTCGCCGTCCTCTCGATC
>NZ_DAVZJY010000250.1:0-3159 GCF_052272535.1 Sutterella sp.
GGGCTCACGCACCGGTCGATGAAGGGCGTGAGCACTGCGCGCGCCTCCTCGGACACGGGGCCCGCGGCCGCGACGGCCGCCGCCGCCCGCTCGGGGAAGACCGCGCCGAAGCGCGTGAAGCGCACGCCCTCGACGTCCGAGAACGCCGTCTCGTAGAGTTCGGCGAGGTAGTGGCCCACGGCCGACGAGGCGGCCGCCGTGAAGCCCACCCCCAAGGGGACCCCGGAAACGGTCTGCGCGCTCATCGCCCGCACGTCCTGCACCGTGATCGTCACCTTCGGCGCGAAGCAGGTGAGGTAGAGGAGCACGCAGGCGAAGAACCAGCTGATGATCTCAAAGGGCCGGTAGCGCACGGCTGCGGCCGCGGCGGTCAAAAGAAAACCGAAGACCGCCGCAACCAGAAGAAAGGTCGTGTAGCCCGGAGAGCTCATGATGCCTGCAATGGCGCCAAGGAGTTCGGCCACCTGAGCGGCGTTCCAGTAGGCGTAGAAGTCCATCGTCATCAACGCCCCCTCCATCAGTAGCCGTAGCGGCGCGGGAGGCGGGCCGCCGACTCCATCGCCGCGCGCCCGAAGACCGAGCGTTCGATGTGCGCGGCCTGCGCGCTCATCGCCTGCGCGCGGGCCATCGCTTCATAGAGCGCCGTCTCGCGCCCCCGGAGCTCCTCGAGAATCCGCGCGAGGCGGGCTTCGAGCATTTCGGCGTGGCGCAGGTTCGCGGCGTTGGCGCCGCGCGCCGACGAGCCGGTGACCAGGCGCCTGACGTCTTCGGCGAGCCCCCTCAACGCCGTCGTGAGCCCTTCATAGGCCGCGGCTTCGGCGTAGAGCCGCATCAGGGATTCGCCCGCCGCGGGAATGCGGCTCGAAGCCGACGCTTCGATGAGGGAGAGAAGCGGCAGCGAAGAGATGTTCGCCAACAGCACGAGGTCGCGCTCGCTCACCTCGGCGCGGTTTCTCGAGACGAGACTCGTGCGGTAGCGCCTCGCCGCCTCATGGATTTCACGCACGAGGTTGATGGGGGAGGCGTGCTTCTCCTTGGGCGCGAGGCACTTCACCGGCTCGTCGCAGGAGAGGATCTTCGCGTCCGAGGGGTGCGCCTCATCCACCGTCCCGAAGAGGTCCCAGAGGATGTCGCGCGCCGGCACGCTCGACGCCCGTACGGTCGCGTCTTCGCCCGACCCGGTCTTCACGTAGAGCGTGGTCCCGAGAAGCGTCATCATCGTTTCGAGCGTCTCCTGCTCGAGGCTCGCGCCGAGCCTGCCGCCCTTGAGGAGCGCCCAGGTGAGGTTCATTTCGCCCGCTTCGACCACCGCGCCCGAGGCGTCGGTGCGCTCCGGGACCGAGTCGAGGACCTTCGCGCCGTTCGTGCGGGTCATGCGGTCCGCGTCCGAAGCGTCCGACGCCCCGCCCGTGGCGCGCAGATTGTTTGCGGCCCGGTGCTGCGCCTGTCCCATCCAGCCCGCGGCCGAGGCCGCTGAATCCACGATCGTCTGCGCCGCGCGGCAGCTGTCGGAGAACTTTCCCGTGAGCTCCATGATCATGTCGCGGAATTCGGTCACCTGTTCGTTGAGGTCGGGCGAGAGGCCCTGGAGCGCGAGCTGAAAGGCGAGCCCGGGAATCGCCGTGCCGATCGAGCGCAGGAAGCTCACGAACTCCTCGCGCGAGGGGACCGAGAAGGCCCCGAGAAAGAGGTCGATGCCGCCGCACCCGGCCTTGAGGTGCGGCGCGTCGAGCGTAAAGGGCGTGAAGTCCTTCCTCGGCGCCTTGAAGACGAAGGAGCCGCCCGTGGCGAGCGACAAGTCCTGCGACTCGTAGACGCCCGCAGCCGTCTGCGCGTGCTGCCCGCCCGCTTCGTCGTAGAAGTCTTCGAGAAAGCCCGCCTCGGCCGGTGAGCCCGCGAGGCTCCCGAGAGCGAGGGTGAGGGCGAGAAGCCGCGCGGCGGCCCGGCGCTTCAGGAGGGCGGGGCGGGTGCGCGCGAGAGGATCTTTGGGTTGTCTGCGGTTCATGGCTGTCGGTGTGTCGTGAGGGTCGTGAGGGTGGAGGGGGCGGAGGCGTTGAAGGCGCCGGCGGCGGAGCCCCAGGCCGAGCCTTCGGCCATTTCGGCGCCGCGCCGGCTCGGGAGCGGGGCGGCGTTGCCTGGTTCAATCAGGGGCGCGAAGAGCCGCATGAGGCGCTCTGTGAGTTCGGAAACGCTCACGGGTCCCGCCGCGGCGGGAACGGGGCGGCCGGCGAGTTCGGCGAGCGCCGGGTGCCGCGTGCCAGGGCGCGCGACGAGAAAGACCGCGGGGAGCGGCACCCGCCCGGGCTGGAGCGCGAGAAGCTTTTGGGCGATCCCGTTGTCGGGCTTCGCGTCGCCGCCCGGCACCCGAGCGCCGGTGGCGACGACGAGAAGCTCAAAGCCGTGGGTGTGCGCAAAGGTCCGTACGGGGCCGAGTGCGAGGCCGTTCAAGGCGGCGTCGGGCCCCCCGAGGAAGACGAGGCCGGACTCCCGGCCGAGCGTCTTCATGAAGCGCTCGGCGTCGGCTTCGGCGCGGGAGTTGATCTCGACGGCGGCGAAGTTCGCCGACGGGTGCGCGGCCGTCCAGTCGAACTCGGGCCGCGCGATCCGCACTCGGTCGTAGATCTGCGCGAACTGGTGGGACTTCCCCAACACGAAGGTGTTCACCTCGTGGAGGGCCGCGACGTTCTCTTCGGTCGGCCGCATCACCGCGCGGTCAAGACGCGCGGCGTACTCGCGGCGCACGTCCTCCATGCGCGTCAGGGTTGCGAGATCCTTCGGGGCGTCCGGATCCGCCTCTTCCGGGGGCGTCTGCCGAGAGGGGGTCTGAGGCGATTCAGGCTGCGGCGCGCCCGGCTCCGGGCGCGGGTCGCCGTAGTAGAGAAAGGGGCGGTCGGGGTCGCGCCAGACGTCGTCGAGCCACCAGGGCGCGGCCGTCGGGGCGGCGGATGCGGGGGCGGCGGCAAGGAGCGCGGCGCAGAGCATTGTCGGGAGCGCGGCGGGAAGCGCGCGTCTCCATGGCGTCCCCGGACGGCGGAGGGGACGAATGAGGCGGATGAAGCGCAGAAGGCGAAGGTCGTTCTTCACGGCGGATGGGTCTCTCGAAGGAAAGCGTTGAGGGGCGGGTGCGGACGGTCAGGGCTCTTCGAGCCGCCAACCGGG
>NZ_DAVZJY010000251.1:0-3133 GCF_052272535.1 Sutterella sp.
GCCGCATTCCTCCCCCACCTGAAGGAAGGGGACTCCTGCGGCAATCCTGTTGAGCTCGGCATCGTCGAGAGAAACGGAGCCCGCGGGCCGATGCGGAGCTTCTACGTCCGGGATCCGGACGGAAACCTCATCGAACTCGCGGGCTATGGAGCCGCGCCTCGGGACGGGTGCAAGCCCTCGTCTTCAGAGGCGGCAGTCGTCTGATCCCGTCGGACCTCAGAGCGTATTGCCGGCCGCGGCCTTGCCGTCGGCGGGCTTCAGGGTCTTCTTGAACCAGTCGACCACGCGGTTCACGAGCGCGTCCTGGTACCAGGGAAGGTCGCCGTGATCGGCGTTCTCAACGAGGACGTACTCGGCCGGAACCTTCTTCTCCTTCAGGGCGCGGAAGAGCTTGGCGCTCTGCGACGGTGAGACGAGGCGGTCCTTGGCGCCGTGGAGGATGAGGAACGGGGGCTCCGTGCCGTCCACGTGGCCGAGCGCGCTCGCGAACATCGCCTTCTTCGGATCGGCGGTGATGGGGGCGCCGGGGTTGTTGCGGAAGGCCGGGCCGTTCACGAGGAGCGCCTCGGTGACGGCGGGCGACGCGTGGACCTTCTGCTGATCGGGACCGTAGTCCGAACCGATCGTCTGCAGGTCGGAGATGCCGTAGATCGTGCACACCGCCTGCACGTCGGAGGAGACGTTGAGGAAGTCGCCCTTGTCCCAGCCCTGCTCGCCGTTCGTGGTGCCCGTCATCTGCACGACATAGCCGCCCGCGGAGTCGCCGATGATGCCGATGCGGTCGGGATCCACGCCGTATTCCGCCGCGTGGGCGCGGACGTAGCGCACGGCGGCCTTCGCGTCTTCAACAAGCGCGGGGAACTTCGTCGGCACGACGCGGTATTCGGCCGCGGCGACGACGAAGCCGGCCTCGGCGAGCGCGCGGCGCATTTCAGAGAACTTCTCGTGGTCGCTCGAGGTGAAGCCGCCGCCGGGGAAGTAGATGACCGCGGGCTTCTTCTCCTTCGTGCGGGGGATTTCAAACGTCATGCGCAGCTGCCGCACGGCGCGGGAGCCCTTCACCTGGCTGTAGATCACGCCCGAAATCATGTCGATCTGGGGACGGCTGCCCTCAACGCGGATCACTTCGGCGCCCTCGGTCCAGCCGGGGAGCTTCGAATAATCGGCGGCGCAGGCGCTGTTGAAGAGTGCGGCGGCGAGCACGCAGCCGAGAGCGGCTGCCGTGGGCTTCATGAACTGCATGGACGTATTTCCTTTCGTAAGAGGTGTGCGGTGAAGAGCATCTTCGACGCCCGCGGGCGGGAGGTCGGGATCCGGAAGGGGCGTGCGGTTCGCCGCCGCTTCCGCAGGCATCATCCAAAAGAAGCTACACCGAAGGAAGGAGAAGAACCACCCAAACAGTTGGGTGGTTCCGGTTCGTCTCGCGCCTGCGGCGATCAGGCCTTCACGGGCTCGAGCTGCGATGTGATGACGTCGGGGAGCGCGACGGAGGGCTTGCGGGCGGCGCGGAATTCGACCCCGCCCAATTCGATCTCCTCGCCGTCGTCGAAGGCGCGTCCGCGCGAGATCTGCATCATGGCGGCGTGCACGAGCTGCGCGCGCAGCTCCATGGGCTGCAGCGGGCTCTCGAGGATCTCCACCTCGGGCGCGCCGAAGCGGTCGAGGCCGACGGTGTATCCGGCCGGACGGCCGCCTTCGACGGGCGTCCAGACGCCGAAGAAGATGAGGTTGAAGATCGGAAAGACGCGTTCGTTCTGCTTCATCGCGAGCGCGCCCTTGCGGTAGGCCTCGGGCGAGAAGAGGCGCGAAGCGGCGTTTACGGCGCGCACGTTGGGCTCGCTGCAGAGGCTCCCGAGGATCTTCACGGCCGTGCGGGCGTTCTCGACGAGGCTCGTCTGCTGCGCGATCACGGCGACGGCGAGGTAGGCCTGATGCGTCTGCGCGGCTTCGACCGCGCCCGGCCACTCGGGCGAATTCTTCGCCTGCAGGTCGGCGGCGTTGTCGGGAACCGGATGGGGTTCAAGCCCGATCACCACGAGGGAGCCGTCCACCGTGAAGATCCACGGTTCCTGGACCGAAGCAGGCGGCTCGCCCGGGTCGATCTGCCAGTCTGAGAGGAGCGACTCGCGCAGCATCGCGGGCTCCCAGGCGGGGAGCGCGAGGAGCGCGAGACCCGTCATCGGGTACTCGCTCGCGACGAGGGGCGTTTCACCCGCGGCGTTTTCAGTCTTCTTCTCTTCGGTCATTTTGATTCCTTCGGGCTCATTGCGCGGCGCCTCAAGCTCGAGTCGGGCGAAGAAGGGCCGCGGACGGTCATGTGTTGTGAAGGCGGGATTATCGCCCGTTCGGGCCTGCTGCGAGAAAAGAATGCGCAGAGTCCGCCGCCGGCGGGCGATGCGTGTTGGCGGCGCCATGAAACAACGCGGAACATCATCGAACGCTTCATCACCGCCCGGCCGGCCTGCGCACGGTAGGATTAGGAGCTTCAGAGAAGCGAGACCCGCCGGGCATCCCGACCCGGGCCGGGCTGCATGCAGAGAACAATGAACGAAAAGAAGAACACCTCCTCCGAAACCATGTCCGGGGCCAGCTCCGAGACGCTTCCCGCCGCCGGCGCCTCGGTCGGCGCCGCGGGGAATTCCGGGACTCCCGTCGTGCGGCGTCTCGGCCGCGGCACGACGCGCCTCTCCGGAGCGGCCGAAGCCATGGTCGCGCTCAACCGGCTGCCGCTCGCCGAGAAGACGGACGCCGTGAAGCGGGGCCGCATCACCGCGGCGCAAGCGCTCGCGGGCTCCGACGAGCTCGCGGGTGAGGCCGGCAGGCTCCTGCACGCCGTCGCCCTGCGGCCGCTTGAAATGCCCGAGCGCCGCACGCACGCCTTCTCGGTCTTCGACGAGGCGCAGGGCGCGCCAAAGGACGCCGAGGGCGGGCAGCCCTCGAAGCCCCTCCTCGGCCTCACGCTCGCCGTCGCCGGCACCGTGGACGTCGAGGGCGTGACGCCCCTGGCCTCCTCCGAGCTCCTCGAAGAGCCCTCCCTGCGCTGCGCGCGCCCGCTCGCCGCTCTGGAGCGCGCAGGCGCCGTTGTTGCTGCGCTCGCCTGGGCGGGCGAACTCGGCGGCCTCATCTCTCCCGA
>NZ_DAVZJY010000252.1:0-3104 GCF_052272535.1 Sutterella sp.
CTGAGCGTTGGTCAAGTGGAGAATCCCCGTCCTTCAGGGCGGGGAGTGCGTCAACTTCATCCCGCCGGCCGGAGTGCCTTCAAAGGGGCGGCTTATTCCGCGAGCACGTCCGCCCATGCCTCGAGAATCTCGTGGCGCTTCCAGTCGAGCGGCCTGCAGTAGTAGGGCGCGCCGTAGATGCGGCCCTTCGATACGGCCGGCACGGCGGCCGTTCATCAAGGCCGCCGTCTGGAATCGGATTGAAGCCCAGCCTCATCGCCCGCGTCAATAGCGGCCGCGGTGCTCTGCTAAGCTTTCCCGGCAATTGCGAGACTTTGCTGCTACTCGTACAGTTCTTCATGCCTCTCCGCACCGCATCCCCGTTCCTGAAGACGCTCGGCCGCCCCCTCGGTGCGTTCGTCCTCGCGCTCCTCGTCGGCGCGGCGGGCGCGCCGCTCTTTGCCGCGGAGCCATCCGCCGCTGACGGCGTTTCGGCCGCGAGCTTCAATCTCGCCGACGTGCGCTCGATGCAGTACCAGGAGGACGTGCTCGCCAACGAGCTCGTGATCGACGAGAAGGCGGCCCCGGCGCGCCCGGGCGACTTCGTCTTCGCGATCGAGGAGACAGGGACGAACGAAACGTATCTGCGCACGATGATGCCCCTCGTGGAGGCGCTCCGAATCGCCTCGCCCGAGCGGCGCGTGCTCGTGCGGCGCATTCCTTCGCGCGAGTTTGCCCAGAGCGTGAAGGCCGAGAAGATTCCCTTCGTGCTCGCGACCTCCGGCACGATGGTCTCGCTCATGGACGAACTGGGTGCGGTGCCGCTCGCCGTGCGCGAACGCACGCTCACGGGCGGCCAGGCGGCGGCCGCCGCGGGAGGACTTCTCATCGTGGACGCGAAGCGCCGGGAGCTCGGGAGCCTTGCGAGCCTCAAGGGCGCGCGCGTGGCGGTGGAGAGCACCGTCTCCTTCGGTCCCTGGCAGTGGCTCATGGGGCGCCTCATCAAAGAGGGGCTCGATCCGGAAAACTACTTCGCCGCGGGCGAATGGCGCCCGCACGACGTGCCCGACGTTTTCAACGCAGTGCTCTCGGGCGACGCCGACGCGGGCCTCGTTTCGCTCTGCACGCTCGAGCGCATGGAGCGCGAGGGCTTCATCGACCCGACGGTCTTCCGGCCGGCGGCGGTGCTCCCCGGGGGGGCGGGACTTTGCCGATCGAGCACGCCGGTGCTTCCCGACTGGACGATCGGCTACCTCACGACGGCGCAGAGCGACGCCGTGCGCCGCGTCGCCGCCGTCGCCTTCAGCATGCCCGAGCGCGACGGCTGGCGCTGGGGCACCCGCGTGGACCTCTCCGAGGTGCGGGGCCTCATGCAGGCGCTCCACTACGGGCCCTATGCGTACCTCGACGAGCAGACCGTGAAGGGGTTCGTGAAGCGCCACGCCGAACTCTTCCTCGCGCTCGCCGCGCTCTTCGCGTTCGTCGTCTTCCATGCGCTCCGTTCGCGGCACCTCGTGCGCGTGCGCACCAAGGACCTCGAGGCGGCGCTCGCCGAAAAGACCCGGATGGAGGAGGAGGCAAGGGTTTCGCGCGAGCGCCTCTCCGCCATCGAGCGCGTCGGACTCCTCTCGCAGATGAGCTCGATGTTCGCGCATGAACTGAAGCAGCCCCTCTCCTCGCTCTCCAACTACATCGGCGGTCTGAAGCTCTGGAACGCGAGGCGCCCGACCTCGGACGCGGACCGCGCGATGGCCGAAGGGGCGCTCGACGCGATGACCGAGGAGACCGCCCGCATCACCTCGATCGTGAACCGCGTGCGCGGCTACGCCAAGCGGAGCACCGAACCCCTGAAGCCCTGCGACTGGACGGCGGTGATCCGCCGCGCCGAGCTGATCGTCGAGCGCCACGACGCGCGCCGCGTGCCGATCCTCACGGCCCCGGGCGAATATCTCGCGGCCGACCCGGCCGACGACCGACCCGCGATGGTCTTGGGCGATCAGCTCGAGCTCGAGCTCCTCGTCCTCAACCTCATCCGCAACGCGGGGCACGCGGCTGCCGGAGAGCGCGACGGGTTCGTGAGCGTGTCGCTGAACCGCGAGGATGGGAACTTCATGCTGCACGTGACGGACAACGGCCCGAAGCTCTCGCCCGAGGGATTCGCGCGCCTCACGGGGTACGGCGACTCGGTGAAGCAGGAGGGACTCGGCATCGGGCTATCGATCTGCCGCGGCATCGCCGACCGCCACGGTGGGGCGTTGCGCTTTCATCAGCTGCCCACTCAAGGTATCTGCGCCGAGGTGACGATCGAGGCGCTCCCCGACGAAGAGGAAAACGACAAGAAGAATGCGGACGGCGGGGCGGACGCTTCGGCGCCGTCCCCGGACCGGACCAAGGAGATCTGATGACGAACGGCACGGAAACGGCGCTTGTGCGCCTCGTCGACGACGACGCGGAACAGTTGAAGAGCCTCGCCTTTCTGCTGCGCATGGCGGGCTTCGAGGTGATGGCCTACCAGAGCGCGGCGTCGCTTCTCGAGCTCGACGATCCGAGGCGCCCGGGGTGCCTCGTGCTCGACCATCGCATGCCCGGCATGACCGGCATGGAGCTGCAGCAGGAGCTCGTGGAGCGCGGCAGTCTCTTGCCGATCATCTTCCTCTCGGCCCACGGCGACATCCCGATGGCGATGCAGGCCGTGCACCGCGGCGCGATGGACTTCCTCGTGAAGCCCGCGGCGCCCGAGCAGCTCATTGCCGCCGTCGAGCGCGCGATCAAGAAGAGCTTCGAAGACCTCGCGGCCGACGCGGGTCAGAGCGACCTCGCGCAGAAGGCCGCGAGCCTCACCGAGCGCGAGCTCGAGGTGGCGCGCCTTGTCGCCGAGGGGCTCCTCAACAAGCAGATCGCCGACCGTCTCTCGATTTCGCTCGCCACCGTGAAGCTTCACCGCGGGAACGCCGCGAAGAAGCTCGGAGTCCGTTCGGCCGTCGCGATGGCGAAGGCGCTCGAAGTTGCGGGGCTCCTCGCCGGCACGGGGGCTGCCCGATGATTTCGAGGAGAAGCATCGCGGGCGCCTCGCTCGCGCTCCTTTCCCTGGCGGCCCTCCCGCAGGCCTCCCGCGCCGCGGCGGA
>NZ_DAVZJY010000253.1:0-3100 GCF_052272535.1 Sutterella sp.
ATCCCGGAGGGCGCTTCATTCAGAAGGGTCGCCCGTCCGCACGCCCGGCGCAGCCGGGCGCACGCCGAAGAACTCCGCGCAGCGGTCCCTCGAAGCGCCGGCGTGCGGGAGTCCTCCGGCGTGCGCCGCGCACGGACGTCCCGACCGGCCTCCGGACCGGCGCCTTCCCGCCCCCAGAATCCAATGCAGCACGACGCCCACTCCACCACGCCCCTCGTTCACCGACTGACGCCCGAGCCTGTCCGCGACGCCTCCTCCCGTCTCGGTTGCTTCTGGCCGACGGGCTTCGCCGCCCTGTGGGCGGTCGCGGCCGCCTTCTGGCTCCATCTTGAAGGCTTCACCGCCGCGCCCGATGCGTTTGCGAACACGCCCGGCGTCGTTGAGTCGAGCGAGGCGGTGGCCGCGGCCGTGGAGGCCGAGGAGGAGAAGGCCGCGGAGCTCGTGAGCGCCTGGGAGAAGAACCACCCGCAGGGCGGGGAGACGCTCGACCCGATCGGCGCTTCGGGCGGCCAGGTGGCTGAGTACATTGCGCGCAGCTACCGCATCTCGCGCGAGGACGCCCGGCAGTACACCGCCTGGGCCGTCGAGATCGGGCAGGGCTTCGACGTCGATCCGCTCCTCATCCTGGCGGTGGCCGCCACCGAATCGAGCTTCGACCCGAAAGCGAAGAGCGGCGCGGGCGCCGAAGGCCTGATGCAGGTGATGACCCGCGTGCACACCGACAAGTTCAAGGCCTTCGGGGGCGAGAAGGCCGCGCTCGAACCCTATCCGAACATGGTCGTGGGGACGTCGATCCTCTCGCGCCTCATCGTCCGCACCGGCAGCGTCGCCAAGGCGCTCAAGTGGTACTACGGCGCGGCGAACGACAAGACGGACGGCGGCTACGCCGCGAAGGTCTTCAAGGAGAGGAGCCGCATGTTGGTCGCCGCGGGCGGCGACGCCTCGGCCGCGGTGCAGCTCTCGCGCCGCAGTCGCACGGGCCCGGACTACTCCGCGGCGCAGGGCCGCGTGAAGACACTCGCCTTCAGCGAGTGGGCGGCCTTGGCCGAAGCGCTCGAGACGCGCCTCTCCACGGCGGGCGCCGTCGTGAGGCTTGATGCTCCCGGGAAGACTGCGCCCGCGGCCTCGATGAAGACCACGGAGGTGGCCGACGTGAAGCGCGCGGCCGCACCGGGCTTGACTGAAGTCCTGTTCGAGTGATTCCCGCCTATTCGCGACGCGGGTAGTCGCCCGCGAGCGTCTCCAACCAGCACGCGGCGGCAAGCCCCGCCGTTTCCGTGCGCAGCACGCGCGCGCCGAGAAGCGTCGGGCGCCAGCCCGCCGCCTCGGCCGCCTCGATCTCCGCGGCGGAGAATCCGCCTTCGGGGCCCACCGCAAAGGCGGCGGACCTGAGACCGGGGCGGATTTCCGCCGGAACGCCGCCCTTCGCGCCCGGCGCGAGGATGAGGCGGACGTCGGCCGCGACGGCCGCAAGACCCGCCGCCAGCGAAGGCGAGGCGGTGATTTCGGGGACGAGGTTGCGGCCGCACTGCTCGGCCGCGGCGCGGGCGATGTCGGTGAGGCGCGCGAGACGCTTTGCGAGCCGCTCGCCCGAGAGGCGGGTGACCGAGCGCTCCGCGGGTACGAACCGCACGGCGGAGACCCCGGTTTCTACGGCCTTCTCAACGATCCAGTCGGTCTTCTCGGGCGAGACGAAGCTCTGCACGAGCGTCATGAAGACGGGGGGTTCGCAGGCGCCCTCGGTCGCCGCGTCGATGTCGACCCAGGTGCGGTCGGCTGAAAAGCCGATCGCGCCCTGCCAGGCCGTGCCCGATCCGTTGAAGAGCTCCACGCGCTCGCCCGCGGCGAGGCGCAGCGCTCGGCCCGCATGGTGCGCGGCCTTGGGCGGGAGTTCAAAGGGGGCGTTCATGCGGAAGGCGTTGGAGGGAAGGTCGATGAAGAAGCGCGGCAGGGACATGGGGCGGCGTCGGGGAGGGAGGTTGATGAGGGCGGGGCCCTCGGCGGGAAATCCCGAATGAGAGCAGGGCGATTGCATGACTTTCAAAAGCTGAGCATCGCTCGGAACCTCTGAAATATAGACGAAGAGGACAAAATCAACCCCGAAAAGAGCTTGCATTGACAAACTCTTTTCTGCATAATATGCATATGGCCCATATTGCAAGGGGGGGGGGGAAATGCCGTCCAAGATCCCTGCGGAGATTCATGATCTTGTCCCTGAAGAGCTGCGCCACAAGTACGGCATCTACTGGAGCGCCAAGGGCGAGCGCTACTACGTGTTCCGTGACGTCGTCCACATGTACGATCCGGAGAAGAAGCGCTCCAAGGTCAAACGCGTCGCCCTCGGCTCCATCAAGAACGGCGTCTTCACTTACAGCCCGTCCTACCTCAAGACCCTCAAGATCGAAGAGCTTCAGAGCGACAATGCCGCGCTGAGAAAGGAGGCGGCGGCCACTACGCCGCCCACGCCCGAACTCGTCCGAGACGTTCAGAAGGCCGTCGAGTCGCTGCCCGACCCCAGAAAGCACCAGAACAAGGTTGAGTACCCGCTTCAGGTAGTCCTGACGGTGGCTTTGCTGGCCGCCTTCGCCGGCTACACGAGCGCCGTGAGCATCGCCATCTACTGGCGGCAGTACCATGCCGAGCTCACGGAACTGATCGAGCATTTCTCCGAGAAGGAGATATCCCACGACACGGTCAACCGCCTGTTGCGCTTGATAAAACCCTCGGAATTCCATGGCTTGTTGACCCGCATGGCCCAGGGGCTCATTTCTCAGGCGGTCGGAAGGGTCTTCCACATTGACGGACAGGCCGTCTCAGCCTCCAAGACGGAGGATCTCAGCACCGGGCGCTACATGTTCAATGCCTACGACTCCGTAAACGGCGTCGTGGCGGCAAGCCTGCTCATCGAAGAGAAGCAGAACGAGATCTCTACGGCCATGAAGCTTTTGTCCATGATCGACCTCAAGCCCGGAGACCTGGTTACCGCAGACGCCATGAACACGCAGAAGGCGCTTGTGTCGTATCTCGTGGAGCGTGAAGTCGGCTACTGCCTCGCCGTCAAGAACAATCACCAGAAGCTCTGGCGCGAAGTTCACTACCT
>NZ_DAVZJY010000254.1:0-3082 GCF_052272535.1 Sutterella sp.
CACCGCGCGCCGCTCCGGCGCGGCGCGCGTCCAGAAAAGACCAACGGAAGAGACTCTCTTAACATGACCGAGACCACCAACGCCGAGGATCCGAAGGCGCTCGTGCGCCGCCTCCTCGCGCCCATTGCGGCGGACATGCAGGCCGTGGACGACGTGATCCGCGGCGAACTCGCGAGCGACGTGAGCCGCATGCACGAGATCAGCGAATACATCACGAGTGCGGGCGGCAAGCGCATGCGCCCAGCCCTCCTGATCCTCATCTGCCGCGCGCTCGGCTACAAGGGCGAGCTCTGCAACTACCTCGGCGCGACGATCGAGCTGCTGCACACCGCCACCCTCATGCACGACGACGTGGTCGACGAGAGCCTGATGCGCCGCGGCCGCCCGACGGCCAACGCGCGCTGGGGCAACGGCGCGGCGGTGCTCGTGGGCGACTTCCTCTACACGCGCTCCTTCCAGATGATGGTGCGCGCGGGGAACCTGCGCGTCATGGAGGCGCTCTCCAACGCCGCAAACCGCCTCGCCGAGGGCGAGGTGATCCAGATGGTGAACGCTCACGATCCCTCAGTCGACGAGACGCGCTACTTCCGCGTGATCGAGCGCAAGACCGCCTGCCTCTTCGAGGCGGGCGCGCGCATGGCCGCCGCGGTCGCTGAATGCGGCAAGGACGAGGAGGAGGCCGTCGCCGAATATGCGCTCGCCCTCGGCAACGCCTTCCAGATCGCCGACGACATCCTCGACTACACGGGCGTCGCGGCCGACATCGGCAAGAACCTCGGCGCGGACCTGCGCGAGGGGAAGATGACGCTTCCGCTCATCTACGCCCGCCAAGCCGCCACGGATGAAGAACGGGCCCTCATCGACGAGGCCGTTCGTCAGGGCGACGGAGAATTTGACAAAATCTCTTCGATTGTGATAAAGTGTGGAGCTCTTGATCGTTGCAGAACGCGAGCGGAAGCGGAACTCGAACGAGGCCGAAAAGCTCTTTCGAAACTTCCCCCTTCCATTTTTAATTCGAGTCTGCTAGAATTGCTATCCTTCACTGTTCGACGTGATCGATAAGCGTTCAACGATGAAGCAGTCGGGGTGTAGCTCAGCCTGGTAGAGTACTACGTTCGGGACGTAGGAGTCGGAGGTTCGAATCCTCTCACCCCGACCAGGATTTTCAAGGCGTCGTTTCGCAAGGAACGGCGCCTTTTGTTTTGCCCGTCGTCCCCGACGGCGGGCGCCCCCCGAGGAGAAAGGCGATGGGCTGGGTGCTTGGACTTACGGGCGGTGCGGGTTCTGGAAAGAGCACGGCCGCCGCGGTGCTCCGTTCGATGGGGCTGCCCGTCGTGGACGCCGACGCCGTCTCGAGAAGCCTCACCGCCGCGGGCGGTGCGGCGATGCCCGAGATCATCGAGGCGTTCGGCGCGGAGATGGCGCTCCCCGACGGGGCGCTCGACCGCGCCCGCATGCGCGCGCTCGTCTTCAGCGACGCGCCCGCCCGCAGGAGGCTCGAGTCGATCATCCACCGCCGGCTCGCCGTGATCGTCGATCGGCAGCTCGAGGAGGGGCAGCGCGGCGCGCCCTTCGTGGTCTACGACTGCCCGCTTCTCATTGAGAGCGCCGACGCGCGGGCGCGCGCCGACCGCATCCTGGTGATCGACGCACCCGAAGAGGTGCAGATCCGCCGGCTCGGGAGCCGCTCGGGACTCGCCGAGGACGCGGCGCGCCGGCTCCTCGCCGCACAGACCTCGCGCGCGGCGCGGCTCGCCGCCGCCGACGACGTGATCGTGAACGACTCGGGCCGCGAAGCCTTCGAGGCGCGCGTGCGCGCCTACGGCGAGGCGCTTCTCGCCGCGGGCTGATCCGCCGGACCGTCGGCAGAATCCGGGCCGGCGGCGCGCCGCAGACCTTTGCTTTCATTTTTTAGCACCCCTGCGGACGTTCCCCGTCTACTCCCGCGGGTGCGTGCGCTAAGATCAATTCACCTTTCGTCCACCACCCGATTCCCCCACCTCCGCAGAGCGCAACCACATGCAGTCCGACGGCCTCCTTCTCTACGAATTCCCCTGCAACGAGAAGATCCGCTTCTATCTGCGGTTTGAGGCGCTCGTGAAGCGCTTCGACTGGTACTGCGCGCAGGATTCGGCGATTACGCACCAGGCGGCGATTGGGGTGCTCTTCGACCTCTCGGACGTCGCCGCGAGAAGCGACCTGAGAAACGACCTCGTGCAGGAGCTCATGCGCGAGCGCCGGCAGCTCGAAGCGGAGCGCCGCGCGGAAGGGGCGGACGGCGAAGCGATCGGCGCGCGCATCACGGCGCTCGCCGCCGCCGCACAGCAGGTCTCGCAGGTCGTGGGGCGTTCGGGACAGAACATCCGCGACAACGAGTGGCTGCAGCTCATCCGCAACCGCCAGCAGCTCCCCGGCGGAACGTGCGAGTTCGACATGCCGCTCCTGCACTTCTGGCTCTCGCGCCCCGTCGAGGAGCGCCGCGCCGAATTGGAAAAGCTCGCCGAGTCCTTCGTGCCCACCTACCGCGCCGTGACGCTCATCCTCTCGCACCTGCGCACGAACAGCTCCGTCTCGGAGGCGCACGCCGAGAACGGCATGCTGCAGATGTCGGTCGCGGGCCGCAACTGGAGCCTCACGCGCATCTGGATGCCGCCCGAGAGCACGCTCATCCCCGAAGTGAGCGCCAACAAGTACATGCTCTGGATCCGCTTCTCGCGCCCCGACGAGCGGCGGCGCCTGCACGTCGTGCACGAACCGATCCGCTTCCGGCTCGGGCTCTGCGCAAACTGACGCGGTCGCCTTCCTATCCGTTCCCGCGGCGCGCCGGACTCCCTCCGGAGCGCCCTTCGTCCCTCATAATCATGAAAGTCCCCTGCCCCATCTGCGGCACTCCCGCGGAATTCTCCCGCACCAATCCCTGGCGCCCCTTCTGCAGCGAGCGCTGCAAGCTGATCGACCTCGGCGAGTGGGGCAACGACGGCTACCGCATCGCGGGCGAACCGGGGTCGGCCGACCGCATGACGCCCGAGGACTTCGACTCCGCCGCCGCCCGGGCGGCCGAGCTTGCGGACCGGGCGGCCCG
>NZ_DAVZJY010000255.1:0-3054 GCF_052272535.1 Sutterella sp.
CAGATCGCCCGCGGCCGGGAAGACCGCGGGCGGTAGATGAAACGCCTTATGGAGCTCGATCAGGCGCAAGAGCCCGGGCCGACTCACTCCTTGAGGAGCGCGGCGGGCGGCTCGCGGTCGAACCACTTCTTGTAGATCGCCGTGAATTCGCCGCTCTTCTTGATCTTGGCGAGTCCCGAGTCGATGTGCGCGAGGAGCGCCGTATTGTCCTTCTTCACGGCGATGCCGAGATCTTCGGCGGTGAGGGCGACGGGAAGCGACTTCACCTTGCCCCTGCCCGCCTGCGCGGCGTAGTAGTCGTTCGTCGGGATGTCGTTTACGACGGCGTCCACGCCGCCGTTGCGCAGTTCCAGGTAGCACTCGTTCAACTGGTTGAAGACGCGGATCTTCGCGTCCTTGATCTTGCGCGCGGCCTCTTCGCCCGTGGAGCCGATCGAGACGGCGAGGCGCTTGCCTTCGAGGTCCTTGGCCGTGCGGATCGTCGTGTTGTCGATGTTGACGACGATCCCGAGGCCCGCGATGTAGTAGCGCTTCGAGAAGGCGACGTTCTTGGCGCGCTCAGGCGTGATCGTGATGTCGTTGATCGCGATGTCGATCGTGCCGGTCTTCAGGGCCGGGATGAGGCCGTCGAAGGCGAGGTTGTGCACCTCAACGTCGAACCCTTCGGCGCGGCCGATCGCCTTGATCACGTCCACGTCGAAGCCCACGTACTCGCCCGTCTTGGAGTCGCGCGAGCCGAAGGGCGGGTAGGCCGCATCCATGCCGGCGATCAGGCGGCGGCCCGGGCGGGCGGTCGTCTGGGCGAGAAGAGGTCGGGCGGCGGCAAGGCCGAGAAGGGCGCAGGCCGACAGAAGAAGAGTGCGCTTTTGCATGGTGCAGGCGGGACTGCGGCGTCCCGGGAGTTTTCGAGATGGGCTAAGGATAGCCGCAGGGCGGGGGTGCGGCGCGCCCGAGCCCCGAGGTATTACGACGGAGGTCAATGGTGGATGCGCCCTCGGGCTGAGGCGTGGATGTGGGGACTGCACCGATGCGCAGCGCTCCGGTAAACTGCATGCGTGAAGCACCGGGCCGAGGGCTGCCGAGCATTCATCGCCGGCGGTTTCCCTCGTAGGCGCTGGCCTTGCGCGGGTTGCCCGCGGTCCACTTCTCATTTGGTTGCGAGCAGTCGAGCGCTGAGGATTTTTGATGAGTACGCATTATCGTCGTCTGCCCTACGGTCTCTCCTCCTTTCGCGAAGTTCGAAAGGGAGACTTCGCGTTTGTCGACAAGACGCGCCTGATCGAGGTGCTCGAGCGGATGGCGGTCCGCTTCCCGCTCTTCCTGCGGCCGCGGCGCTTCGGCAAGACGCTCGTCACGACGATGTTGATGGAGTATTACGACAGGGCGTCGGCGAAGGACTTCGATGAGCTTTTCGGCGGCACCTACATCCATGCGCACAAAACGCCGCTGCAGGGCAGCTTCTTCGTTGTGCGCTTTGATTTCTCCGGCATCGATTCCCGGGGCGTTCTGCGCGGCTTCATCGAAAAGCTCCTCCTTGGGATGGGAGACTTCTTCCGGCGGTATCCGATGCCTGGGAGCGGCGTATTGTTGTACGGGCGCTACGAGACGCCCTCGGAGCTTTTCCGCGCGTTCACGCTCTTCGTTCAGGACCGGGTTGGCGACAAACTCTATGTCATCATCGACGAGTACGATCAATTCGCCAATGAGATCCTCGCTGCAGACAAATCGCTTTTCCACGCGATGACTTCGAACGACGGGTTCCTCAAAAGCTTCTATGCGAATTTGAAGGACCAGACTGCATCGGGGACGGTTTCGCGCATCTTCATGACGGGCGTCACGTCTGTATCCCTTGACTCCATCACTTCGGGCTTCGGCATCCAGCGCAACATCAGTCAGCTGCCCGCATTTGCCGATTCCGTGGGATTCACCGATGAGGAGCTCCGCGGCCTCGTCGCCGAAACAATAGATCTCGATCACTGCGGCGTGAAGCTCGAGCAGCTCATGGACCGGATGCGCGACTATTACAACGGATATCGTTTTTCGCCGCAGAGTGAAAAATCGGTCTACAACGCCTCGATGTGCCTCTATTTTCTGAGCTCGCTTCAGGATGCGGGAGAAGAGCCTGCGGATCTCTTTGATCCCTCCGTCGGGACGGACATCAGCAAAATGCGTAGCATTCTCGAGCTTGCCGACGAAGCCGTCGTGCGGGAAGTCGTGGATGCCGCCAACCGCGATCAGGCGCTGCCGATCCCGAACGCAGCGCTGTCGGCCGCCATCAATCTCAATGCCCGGAACAGATTCGACGAGCGCTCCGTGCTCTCCTTCCTCTTCTTCTTGGGATTCCTCACCTTTCCGAAAGGTGAGAGGGAGCGGCTGCGCTGCCCGAACAAAGCGGTCATCGGACAGTTCTACGAATACTTCTTCCAGTCCGAATATGGAGCCGCACCAACTTTCGAAGGGAGTGCGCTCCGAGCGGTGTTCCAGAAGCTTGAGGCTGGAGAAATCGAACCCTTGCTTGTGTTTGTTTCCGAGAGGCTGCAGAAATCATGCGGGCTCCATGTTCTGACGCATTTTTCGGAAACGGCGCTGCAGGTGGCGTTGAAGTTCGCCATGCTCACGAATTCGGACTATGAAGTGACGCTCGAAGATGAGGCGCGCGGGAGAGGATTTTGCGACCTGCTTTTGCGGCCGAAGAATCCGGCATCCGGCGCGGCCGCGTATCTCCTCGAGCTCAAGTACTTCAAGCGATCGGATGCCTCCGAAGAAAACATCGCGCACGCACTTGAGGCGTCGAAGTCGCAGTTGCTGCGCTATGGCGCGGTCGAACCGGCGGCGGCAATTGAAAACCTGCGGAAAGTCGCCGCCGTCTTCGCCGGACTGCAGCTCTGCAGTGTGGCGAAGGTGTGATCGCCGGCTCTTGCGGTGCAGTTGTGCGGAAGCTTTTTTCGGAAGGCTGCGGAGCAGCCGCGCTCTGGGCGCACCGCTAACAAATCAGGCTCCGGTGTCTGTCAAGTTAGTTGCCGAAAATAATTGAAGATTGATGCCCTATATTTA
>NZ_DAVZJY010000256.1:0-3025 GCF_052272535.1 Sutterella sp.
GAATGCCAAGCAGAACGAGCACTAGAACGATTTCAATGATCGTGAAGCCCTGCTTGCGAGGACGAGGAAGAGAGACAGTCATATTGATGGAGTGATCACTCTCCGGACTAAAGGCCGGAGCTTCTTGATTCGCTGAGCCTCGCGACTGCAGCTTCCTGATGCACAGCCGCCACGATTCCTGCGCCACGAAGAGCGCAGGAACACACGAAGGGCTCGGTAGACATCGTTTCGGGGCGATCCAGTTGGCCGAAATGAAACAACTTGTGTTCTTCGGAAGGGCATGTGAAGAGATCGGCATCGGTCCCGACCTCCGTCCAACCGTCTAGAACCCCAAGCGGTTTGAACTGCCATCCGAATTTTACACAAGACGGGTCATCACAAACCTAACACCCGTCCTCAGGCGTTCCCGCCGCATCAGGAGCAGAACCTGCTTTTAGGCCTGATTAGTTTTTCGAAACGGTTCTTTATGATCACTTCACCAAGGCGTGATTTGCCTAAAGGAGACAACTTTGCTTAAAACTAATGCCGGAAACACGACTCCGGCCTCCAAGCTTGACGCATTAGTGCCGGAACTTGCTCGTCGCCGCGGCATCACTGAAGAGGAAGCACTCTTCTCGATCATGCGCAAGCAGCCGTCCTTCTACGGCGCGCTGAGCGACTGGGACGAATTCGAACCGATCACCATTGCAGTGATTCGGGAGATGAAGCCCTACATGACCTATGCGCAGATCAGCGAGTCTCTGACACGAGTCGTAACGCTCTATGACACTCAGGTGATCTCTGTCCTGCGCGTTTTTTCGGACGTCAAGCGCCTTGCGTACTTCATCAACGAGATGATCGAGACCCTCCTTGAGATCGACGACTACCGCCGCGTCCTACTCGCGGAGTACGGCCTCGATGAAGCCGACTACATCGCGGCGCGCGGTCTCGTGCTTAAGCGCATCACGTCGGAAGACGTTCAGACGCTTCTGTTCACCGACCGAAACCGGTTCTTCCGCGCCGAGAGCTTCTGCGCCTCGCGCATCCTCCACGGCGTCGCCGATGCGGCGCGGGTCCACCAGCAGACGCCTGCTTTGGCGGGCTGAGGCGCGCCAAGTATCCCGAAGGGAAGTGAATCGTGGCCGCCCGCAGTGAAGCGCCCGTGTGGATCGTGATCGTGACGGCCTTTGCGGTCTTCGCGCTCTCGCTCACGCTCGTCACCAAGGACTACGTGCGCAGAAGCTCCGTCTTGGAAGCTCAGAAGATCGAAGCCGAACTGGGCCATTCGACGCTGACGAAGATCAACGCGATGGCGGACGACTGGTACCTGAGGACGCTGGACCGGTGGTTCGGCGAGGACTCTCTCGATGAATGGCTCTCTGAAGACGCCGCTCAGCGCCGTCGGGAGGAGGATTTTCTTCAGAAGAACAGGAAAGTGGCCAAATGGGCTGAGGAACGCAAGGCGGCGCTCCTCGATCTGGGCTTCTGGGTGATGCGCCGCATCGCGCTCTTTCTGATCTGGATTCCGCTTTGGATTCCCTTGGCGTTGCTCGCGGTCTACCACGGCTTGCAGGATAGAGAGATCAAGAAGACCGATTTCGGCTACACGTCGCCGGTGCTCAACAACTGGGCTCGCCGCGTGATGTCCTTGGTTACCTTCATCACGATTTTGCTCTTTCTGTCGCCCATCGCCATTGATCCGCTGATGTTCCCGCTCATGATGGGCTTTTGGGCCGTCGCGGCGGGCATTGCCATGGGCAACATCCAAAAGCGAATTTGATTTTCGAGGAGTGTGTCATGCCCCGCAGCGGTTCAAGTTCAAAGGCAAAGTCCAAGCCGTCGCTCGTCTCTGCACTCAATCTTTTGCGCACTGATTCCAACCCGGAATTCAGCGCCGCAAGTGGGTTTGGTGCGGATGCGCCGAGCCTCTTTGGCGACTTTCAGGATTCCCTTGAGGCGCGTTTGGCGGCCCGTGCCCGGCCCTATCAACCGAACATCTTCAATGCGGACGTAGCCGCCGAAGAAGTTTCCAGATGGGAGGAGGGGGAGGCGATGGGTGATCTCCTCGCCTTCATCTGGCAGATGGATGCCGACGACCTGCCGCAGGACGCTCAGGAGATGAGGCCGGTCTATCGCAGAGCGTTCAGCATTTCGGACCGTGTGAGCGTCGAGCTTGCAAGCCGCCTTGACGCCGTGTCGCTCCGGGAGCTGATCGAAAGCCGCCTCCCCGCCGGATGGCGCTGTTCCTCCATCTCGGCCGCGCCCGGCACGTCGCGTCGGCGCATCCGCGTGCGTTCCGCCGCCAAGCGGCTCTTCAACGATTGGGAGCAGGGCCGGGATGACCGTGGCCGTGAGCAGGCAGCTTCTGTCTGCACGGATGCCTGTAGCGGGCATTCCGGACTTCGGACGTATGAAGTGTTCCTTGAACGGCGCCAGCAGCGCCGCGTGGGTACTGCGGCACATGCAGCCAATGCGACCCCTGCGACGGCCTCTTCGCCTGCTTCGTGCCCTCGGTAGCTCCCGCAAAATCCGTCTGCGAAACCGGGTGAAGCAGCGGGGAAGCATGGGTGAAACCGGCTCCGGAGAAAAAACTTCATTATGGTGAAGTTCTAAAAACCCAGAATTCCTTTAGGAATTTCAGCGAGATAGAGTGCTTTCCCGAAAAACCGCGAGGACAAAACGGGACGCCGGGACGCAGCGGGGGCTTTCTCGGAGGCTTTCCGAGGGCTTCCGCTTCTGCCCGTAGCACCTCGACTTCACCCTTCGTAGCCGCCGCAGCCGCCGGCCCGCATCTTCGCAGCAGCAAACATTTTTCTCTCCCGTTCTCCGCTCCACGAAAACCGGCCGAGGGAGCCCACGAATTTATTCGTTGGGAGGAATCGGTCGAAAGGTCGTTGAGATATATCAAGTTCTGAATATGTTGAGTGCACGCAAATAATATATAGTAGATGTATCTACGCCGATCTGGACAAGGAGCTGACTACCGTCTGAAAAAAAAACACCGCCGAATACTTCGGTCGTCGAGGATTGACTGCGCCGAGACGTT
>NZ_DAVZJY010000257.1:0-3020 GCF_052272535.1 Sutterella sp.
GCGAGCACGTAGAGAATCACCGCCGCCGCGACCGCAAGCTCGGCGTGCGCCATGAGGCGGAGCTCCCCGGCGTACGCCGCCCCTTCGGGCCAGCGACCCACCATGGCCGAGAGCTTGTAGAGCGCCGTCGCGCCGATCGCCATCGGGAACGTGAAGGCCGCGTACCCGGGCGAAAACCGCAGCCGCAGCAGGTGCCAGAAGGCGAAGTAGACGGCCGCCGTCATCAGCACCGCGATCCCGAAGAGAAGCGCGGTGAGGAGGAGATTCGGCTCCGGGTGAATGGTGAGGAGTCCCGCGAGCGAGAGCGACGCGGGCGCCGCCATGATCGCGATCGTGGGCTTCGCCGCCTGCGCGACGGGAGGGAGGAAGAAGAGCCGGTAGAGCATCAGCGGGAGGAGCACCGCGTAGGAGGCGAGCCCCACGAAGAGGAGCGCTTCGGCGAGCGGGAGGAGCGCCGGGACGCCGGGAAACGACACGTCGGCGACGATCAACCCCACGGGCGGCACGAACCACGAGGGCACCATCTTCTCCATCCCGGGGTCGCGCAGCCGCCACCAGACGAAGGCCGCAAGCGCCGCGAGGTGGACCGCGACCGCCGCGCACCAGAGGCCGACGGCAAAGCGCGGCAGGGCGTCGAGCGCCGCGCGCGAGATCACCATCAGCGCCATCGCGAAGGTGGGGACGATGCTTCCGGCCACCGGGTGCTTGAGGTCCGCCTTGAGCGTGTCGAAGTGGAGCGCGAAGCGCAGCACGAGGAGCGCCAGAAGCAGCGACGCGACGGCCGCTCCCGCGATCTGTCCCCAACCGTGGAGCGGGAGCGCGTTCTCGAGGCACCAGCCGAGGCTCGCGACGCCGAGCGCGAGGCCGGCCATGGGTGTCGGAAGTCCGCGGAGGCGTTGGGCGGCGGTCATGGGTGAAGAGCTCCGGAAGTGAGGCGTGGCGGAAAGGATTGAAAAGGCGCGGCGGAGGAACCGCTCCGCCTGTGCGAAAGAGCGGAGCGCGAGTCTAGCAAATGCCGCGTCGTTCGTACGATTGAATCGAACAGATCGAACGAATCGTTCTTATGCATCGAACAGTTATGCTCCTTTCGAGGCGCCTCTCCCACCCCCGAAGCCTCCCAACGGCGGATGCCGTCCCGCCGCAGCGAGGCTCTATAGTTGGGGGGATCAGAATGATTCTTCTTTCCGCACCGGCCGGGGACTCCCCGCGCCGGTTTTTCGACATGACTCAGAACACACAGGCGGCGGATTCGCCCGCCGCCCCCGCTCAATCGACGCCCTCGGCGTCGTCCGCTCCCGCCGCGCCCGACGCCGGCCGCACCTGCCGGCTGCGCTTCGACGTCACCGGCATGAGCTGCGCGGCCTGTCAGGCGCGCGTCGAGAAGGTCACCGCCGCCGTCGAAGGCGTGGACTGCGCCGTGGTGAACCTCCTCAAGAACACGATGGAGGTCGAGACCCGGGTCGCCGACACCGCGGCCCTCACCTCGGCGATTGAGGCGGCCGTCGCCGAAGCGGGCTACGGCGCCTCGCGCTCGGAGGGCTCCGACGGCCCGAAGAAGGGCCCGTCGCGCGCCGAAGAGGCCGAGGCCGCCGCCCGCGAGGTGCGCACGCGCCTCGTCTGGTCGGTGGGCTCGCTCGTCGTGCTGATGTACGTGAGCATGGGCGCGATGATGGGGATCCCGATGCCCGAGTGGCTCGGCCGCGACGAGGCCGGGCTCATGCGGGGCGTGCTGCAGCTCCTCCTGTCGCTCCCGCCCCTGTTCCTCAACCGCGTCTTCTTCATCCGCGGCTTCAAGGCGCTCTGGATGCGCGCCCCCAACATGGATTCGCTCATCGCCGTGGGCGCCTCGGCGGCCTTCATCTACGGCTGCTGGGTGCTCCTTGAGGCCTCGTGGATGGCGGGCCTCGGCATGACCGAGCACGCGCTCCACCTCATCCACGGGCTCTACTTCGAGGGCGCGGCGATGATCGTCACGCTCATCACCGTGGGCAAATGGCTCGAAGCCCGCGCGAAGGGGAAGACCACGGGCGCGATCGAGCGTCTCGTGGCGCTCGCCCCCCAAACCGCGGTGGTCTTGAAGGACGGCCGCGAAGTCGTCGTCGCCCGCGAGGCCGTCAAGTCCGGCGACTTCGTGGTTCTCAAGACCGGCGCCACCATCCCGGTCGACGGCGTGGTGACGGAGGGCTCGGGGTCGGTGGACGAATCCGCGATGACGGGCGAAAGCATCCCGGTCGAGAAGACCGTGGGCGACGCCGTCACGGGGGCGACTCTCGTCGCCTCCGGGCGCCTCGTGATGCAGGCGCTCCGCGTGGGCGAGGACACCGCGCTCGCGCAGATCATCCGGCTCGTGGACGAAGCGACGAGCACCAAGGCGCCGGTCGCGCGCCTCGCCGACCGGGTCTCGGGCGTCTTCGTGCCGGTCGTGATCGCGATCGCGCTCCTCACGCTCGGCGTGTGGCTCATGCTCGGCGAATCCTTCGGGTTCGCACTCACCTGTGCGATCTCGGTCCTCGTGATCTCGTGCCCGTGCGCGCTCGGACTCGCCACCCCCACGGCCATCATGGTGGGCGCGGGCCAGGGCGCGAAGCGAGGCATCCTCTTCAAGACCGCGGCCGCCCTCGAGCTCCTCGGCCGCGTGGACGCGGCGGTGCTCGACAAGACGGGCACCGTCACGACGGGCAAGCCCGTGGTCGCCGGTCTCGCCCCGGCGATGTCCGGGCTCGAGACGCCGCTCCTCATGACCGCGGCGTCCCTTGAATCGGCTTCGGAGCATCCGCTCGCCGCGGCCATCGTCGCCGCGGCGAAGGAGAAGAACCTTCCTCTGCAGCCCTCGAGCGACTTCAAGCAGACGGCGGGCCAGGGGATCTCCGCGAAAATCGGGCGCCGGCGCTACTTCGCCGGCAACGCCCGCATGGCCGAAGCGCTCGGCGTCCCCATCCCCGACACGCTCCGTCAGGCGGCCGACGCCGCGGCCGCCGCAGGCGAGACGCCGCTCTTCGTGGGCTCCGTCCCGGAGGCGG
>NZ_DAVZJY010000258.1:0-3014 GCF_052272535.1 Sutterella sp.
CTCATGTTTCCGACGACGCTCAGCATCGCAACCATCGTCAATTCGTTGAAGACCACATCTTCGCGCTTGATTCGCACGAAGCATCCCGGAGTGCTTGAGGGAGGGAAAACGGGGCTCTTCTGGTCCCGCTCCTATTTCGCCGCCACGGCGGGCGGAGTAACCCTCGACGTGCTCAAGCGCTATGTGGAGATGCAGCGGGAAGCATAACGCCCGAAGCCTTTGCCGCCATTCCTCCCCGCCCTGACGGGCGAGGGTTCCTGGCGGATCTTGCTGAGCAGACGCATAGGACAAGCGCGGACAAGGAGGCGGACGTGAGGAGGAGGGTCGCCCGGGAGGAAATCCCGAACGGCCCTTGGGGAGCGGCGCAGGAGAGGAGGGACTTGACACACTCCCCGCCCTGAAGGACGGGGCTTGCGCGAGGCCGGATTTTTGGTCAGCGGCGCTTCACGGTGAGGGTGATCGACGTACTGCGCCCGAGGTCGTCCGTGGCGGTGAGGCGGTGCACGCCCGGTTCGGCCTCCCATTCGAGGGGCTTCTCCTTCGCCGCGGCGCCGATGAAGTGCGATCCCGCGTACCAATAGAGGACCTTGGCGTCCGGGTCGGTGCCGGCGCGCAGGAGCGTCCTCGCCCGGCCATCCGCGCCTCCCGCATAGAGCACCGCGCCCGCCCTCGGGGCAGTGATCACGGGCGGCCGGCCGCCGGGCTCGCCCGTCACCCGTTCGCACCCGGCCTCATACGGGGGCGGCGGGCGCTTCACGACGCCCGCTTCGAGAAAGACCTTCTGGAAGTGCGTGGGCCAGAACTCCCAGACCACGGACTTCACGCCTTCGCCCGGCGCACAGGCGCGCAGCCCCGTCGCTTCGCGTACGAGGATTTCGCGGAAGACCCCGGAGGAGCGCACCGAGGTTTTGCCGGGCAGGATCCAGGCGAGCGTCTTCTCGGGGCAGGGCGATCGGTCGAGGTCGCCCGTCGCCGTGCAGACGGTCTCGAGCGCGACCTTGAGCTTCCCTTCCGCCGCCTCGTCCTGCGGAATCACCGGATCGGGCCAGTCGAGGGACTTTTCAGCGGCGAGCCGCAGGGCGGCCGCCTTGAAGAGCGGCGCGGCCAAGGCCGCGCCCTGGAGCTGCGGGTTGGGGGCGCCCGCGAAGTCGCCGAGCCACGTGACGATCACGTAGGGCCCGACCGAACCCGCCGTCCAGGCGTCGCGCCAGCCGTTGCTCGTGCCCGTCTTGTAGAGGAGGTCGAACTTTTCGCCCCGCACCGTCATCGTCTCGCCCCGGGAGGCGAGCATGCGGCGCAGCACGAAGGCCGCCTCGCGTGAGATCACCTCCCCTTGGGCGGGAGCCGCTTCGCTTTCGAGCACGCGCACGGGCCGCAGCACCGCGTCGTTCGCGAGCATCGCGTAGAGCTTTGCGAGGTCGTGCATCGTCGTCTCGGCGCCGCCCAGCACGATAGAGAGGCCGTACCAGTCCTTGTCGTGGGGGAGCGCGACGCCGGACTTTCTGAGAAGCTCCCAGAGCCCAGGGTTCAGGCGCCGCTCGAGGTCCACCGCGGGGACGTTGCGCGAGAGGACGAGGGCGTTCTCGGCCGAGAGCGGCCCGCGGAAGGTGCCGTCGGCGTTCTCGGGCGCCCAGCCGCCGAAGCTCTGCGGGCGGTCGATCAGAATGGTCTTCTCGTGGATGAGCCCCTGGTCGAGCGCGAGCCCGTAGACGAAGGGCTTCAGGGTCGAGCCGGGGCTGCGCCGCGCCGTCCAGGCGCTCACTTCGCCCGCGATCGAGGCGTCGTGGAAGTCCGCCGACCCCACGAGCGCGAGCAGGGCGCGTGAGCGCGCGTCCACCACCGCGAGGGCGGCGTTCCGTACGCCCCAGGGCTTGAGGCGCGCGACGGTTTCGGCGACCAGCTCCTCGAGGTTCTTCTGGAGCGCAAGGTTGAGCGTCCCGACGGCGGTCGTGAGGTGCGCGCGCCGCATGTGCGCGAGCGCCGTGCGCACATAGTGGGGTGCGGGCGCGGGGAGCGCATCGGGTTCAAAGCTTTTGAGCGGCGCGCGCACGGCGTCGGCGAAGCGCGAGGGCCAGGCGCCCGCGCGGATCATCGCGCTCCCCAGGCGGATGCGGGCGTGGTCGAGCGCATCGTTCCCTCCGGCGCGCGGTCGGCGCTTCACCGGGTTCTGCGCAATGACGGCGAGGGCCGAGGCCTGCGCCGCCGAGAGGAGCTTCGGGGACTTGTGGAACCACACGCGCGCGGCCGCCCCCACGCCCTCGACGTTGCCGCCGTAGGGTGCGAGGTTGAGGTAGGCCTCGAGGATCTCGTCCTTCGAGTAGTGCGCCTCGTAGCGCAGCGCGTGCCAGATCTGGCGGAGCTTCCCGCGGGGCGTGCTCGTCTCAAGTCCGAGGCGCATGCGCGCCAACTGCATCGTGATCGTGGAGGCCCCCATGCGCCGTTCGCCGAGAAGCGTCTCCACCGCCGCGCGCACGATCGAGCCGGGATTGACGCCGTGGTGGCTGCGGAAGAGCCGGTCCTCGTAGAAGAGCGTCGCCTCGAGCACCTTCGGGTCGATCTCGGCGAGCGGCGTCTTCATGCGGTAGACGCCGTCCTTCGCCGGGGTGAGGCGCAGCAGCGCCCCGTCGGCGGAGTAGAGGGTCGTGGAGAACGCAACTCCGTCGAGAAGCGGCGGCGGGGCGGAGCGCTCCGCCGCCTGCCAGACGGAATGGACCGCGCCCACGGCCGCGACCGCGACAATCGCGCAGACGAGGAGCGCCGCCGCCGTGCGGCGCAGAAACCGCACGGGGTCGGCGTCGTCGGCGGGCCGCGTGCGGCCGTGACGGGACTTCGCCTTCTCCTTCGCCTCGGAAGCGGCGAGGGGCGGAGTCGCCCCGGCGCCGGCCGCGGCGGAGTTCCCGGCGGGTTCGGGGCGTTCGGACGGCGGCGCCGCGGGAGGGGGGTCAGGCGGCCCAACCGCCCCGGGCGTCTGATCAGCCGGTGCGGCCGCCTTGGGGTCGGGCGCCGGCGCTTTG
>NZ_DAVZJY010000259.1:0-3012 GCF_052272535.1 Sutterella sp.
ACGCTGGTCTTGTCGTTGACGCGCAGCTCGGTGAGCGTCGAGTCGGCCGACTTTCCGAACGTCGTGGTGCCGGTCGAAGTGATCGGGCCGGAGACTTCCAGAGCACCCGCATCAACGCTCATCGTGCTCTTATCGTTCTTCAGAGCCGCAATCTTGGTGCGCTGACCTTCGGCCGCGCCCTTGATGGCGATGGAGGCCTTGTTCGACACCGTCACATTTTGGAACTGTGCATTGTCGGCATAGGTAGTCAACGTGCCGCCGTAAACATTGACGTCGCCGGAGAGCGTCAGGGCGCTGAGAGTCTTGCCGGAACCGGAGCCGAGATTCGTCGTACCGCCGGTCGCCTTGGTCATGTCGAGCGCGAGCGCGAGACTGCCCTGCTCGACGCTGAAGACGCCGCCCGTGTTTTTCACGGTGCCGAGAGTGGTGGACTGACTATCGCTGACGCCGTGAATCTTAACGGTATTGTCCGTCGATACGGTGAAGTCGGTGGTCTTGGCATCAAGCTTTTCGGTGTAGAAGTTGATGGTATTGCCAACGCGGTCCCAGAATCCGACATTCAGATTTTGCAGGCTCACCTCACTGATGACGTCGGAAGTCGAAGTACCGAAGGAGAGCGTGGAGTTTCCCTTGCTCGGGACCAACGTCTGCTTGCTCGGTCCTTCACCGACCAGTTCAATTTTCTTGAACGTAGTGAAGGTGGTGTTGGTCACGTTGAAGCGGAAGGCGTGCTTCGCTGGGGTTCCGGAAGCGTCGGACGCGTGGAGGCTGAGGGAGGTGTTCGCCGTACCGGTGAACGTCGCGTCGCTGCTCAGTTCAAATGCAGCGTTCGCGAAGGTGTAGGAGAAATCTCCGGATTTAAATGAGGTGCTCCCCTTGATTACTTCATGCGTGTTGGGGGGGGGTAGTAACATTAGTAGTGTCAGCTGCGTGCACGTTGAAGCCGACAAGTGCAAAAATAACGGCGGACGCCATTTGAGTGCGGGTGAGCTGCATGACAAATTCCTGCGAGATGAAAGAATCTGAATTTATTGGTTCAGGCGATCTCTTTATTGCCGAGACCTTCAATCATCTTAAAGTCGCATCACCCTTTGGACCAATCAGAAAAAAGCGTCCACAAGCATCAGCATTAACCCTTATCATGGATTTATCTACGTATTTTTTCTGATGTTTGTCATTATTGAACTACAGATCACCTCACGGCGTACTGGGTAGATTGTCTTATTTGATAGGCTTTAGTTAATCTATCAATATGCATTACAAATACAGTAATTACGAACAAATACTTATTTAATCCACTCTTATTAACTTTCGTCAAGTTGTATAGCACTTGACTGTAAACATGGGCCTGTGGCGCGATGCACACATTCGGTACATCTTCTCGCCGCCGCTAGGCATCCCTCGGTTCGAAACCTAAAAGTCGGCTAATGCCTCCACGAATGCCTAAAGGGGCACGCCGAGGAGCTTGAGGAACAAGTTGTCTCGACGCGTCATTTCCGTCGTCCACTTGACGGCCTTCTTGTCCCCCGTGGCCTCCACGTAGTCGACGCAGCGGAACCAGTCGAGAATCTGCACGAGCGAATAGTTCCTCACCGGCGCCCCGCGAATCCATTCACCACTTCTTGCATCCCAGGAGTCCGCTTGAGAGAAGCGTAGGGACGGACTTCATCATTTCCCCGGAGAACGTAGACGGCATCGGCCGCGTTCTCCGTTTTCTCTACATTCCCCGCATCCCCCTGATCCTCCTGCTCCTCTTGATCCCCCTCAACCTTCCCCTTCTCCTCCCTGTCAAGGCCGGATAGAACGAGATCCTCGGACACATTTGTCCCAACCGCCCTGTTCGTGAAGATGTCGTAACCCGGCGGCGTCTGATTCGTCGTCACCCCGATCCACGTCGGAAAGTAGTCACGAAACTTCATGGAGGAGCGCACCACGCGGTAGACCTCGTTTTCCGTGACGCCTGCGCCCATCTGAACGAAGGGGACTTCGTACTGGCCTTTGTAGTCGGCGCTCCGCATGGCGATGAGCCTGCCCGCGTCGTCGCGCCTGAAGTTGATGGCGTGGTCGGAGGTGAAGATGATGGACCAGGACTCGCCGGATCGCTCAGCGGCGCGGGCAATCGCCTCAACGGTCAGGTCCTGCTTGTAGGCGGCGGCGAGGTAGCAGTCAAGAAATTCTTCGGCGCCCGTCTTGAAGGGACGGCCGACGTCCGTGACGCGCGAACACGTCTCCTCATGCGCGCCGTAGGTGTGCACGAAGACGAGGCGCCCTCTGCCTTCAGGCTCCGGCGCCGAGAAGATGCGTTCAATCACGGGGATGAGGCTGAAGTCATCGTGCTTTTTCACGAAGTACTGTACGTCGGCCTGGTCGGCGATGAAGGAGATGCTCGCCTCATAGGCGCTCATTCGGCCTTGAGACGAAACCCAATAGGTGCTCAGCCCCGCGTCCTTGGCGAGCGTGATGATGTTGTCCTCGTAGTGCGGATGAAGCGGATCCTGCGGGTTCGGGCGCGCGGCGAAGAGCGAGACGGCGGCGGCGGTGGCAAGCGACGGAGACACCATCTTCTCGATCCGCTTCGTCGGGATGGAGCTCATGAAGGGCGTCGTGTTGAAGGGCGCGCCGTAGAGTCCCATCGTCTTCTCGGAAAGCGATTCGCTCATCACGATGATGTAGTTGCGGATGCGGTGCGGACGGTCAAGACGAGCTTGAGGAACTCCTTCGGATCCCTCTTTTGACAACTCACCCGTCACATGCCACGACGTCTCAGGCGTCGCGAACTTCAGGTAGGAAAAGCGGCAGAACCCCGCGCCGATGTCCATGAGCGGACTCAGACCGGGAATCACGAGGAGCGCGAGCCAGGAGAAGAGGCGCCAACGACGAAGGAGTTCGGTAGAGGCAGGCAGTGCGCCGGGCTCAGGGGATGGATCGACGGGATTTGTCGGACTCCCTCGTGACACCCGCCCGAAGGCGGTCTCCCCTCGCCAATGTTGCAGACCGGCGTTGCATCTCGAA
>NZ_DAVZJY010000260.1:0-3007 GCF_052272535.1 Sutterella sp.
GCAGGGCATAGGATGCGCAAATTCCTTCTGCATCAGGGGGTTCAGCCCCACATCGAGGCGACGCCTATCCACATGTATGCGCGAAGCCTCAAAAAAGCCCTGAGGAATCAGGGCAAATTCAAGAATTCAGCCTCGGAGAGATTGAGTGAGGTGTGTATTCGACGACTTTCAAGGTGGAGAGGCGCTCGGGCAGATTGCGTCGCGCGGCTGCGAAGCCGGTTTCGGCGGCCTGCGGGAGATGCGCTGCTACGGAATCGCATTCTGCGGCAAGCGCTGCCTGATTCAGGCGGCGCCGCCGCTGCAGAGAGGTTCCGCCGCCTGAGGAGAGGCGGGGTCACATGCGCGCGCAGGTTTGCGCACGCGGCGCTTCTGCGGACTTCCCGGCGTTGCTCACCCGTACGGCCCAGAGCGCGGCGGCAGTGGAGACTCCCATGCCGGCGAAGGTCCAGAGGCTCTCGCCGGCAAGGTTGCCGACGAGGCCGCCCAACCCGCCGAGCACGGCGCCGGCAAGCCAGATCTTGGGATCCGCGTGACGGCAGCGGCCGACGACGAGGACCAGAAGCGGTGCGGCCACGCCGGGCACGAAGAGCGAATAGGCCGTGAGCAGCAGTCCGATGATGTCGCCCGAGATCCACGCGCAGCTCGCCGCCAGCGTGCCGAAGAGCGCCGTCCAGAGCCGCACGGCGCGCACGCGGTCGCGGCCGAGCACGTCCTTCTCGACGATCCCGGCGGCGGAGAGCAGCACCGTGTCCGCAGACCCCGAAAGGGCGCTCACGAGCCCGAGGGCGAGCATCGCCGCGAGGACTTCGGGGAGCGGCGAAGAAGCCGAAAGCCAGTCCGAAATCGGCTGCTTCGCGTCAAGGTTGAGGAGCGCGAGCATCGTCACGACGACGCCGAAGAAGGCGATCAGCGGGGCGGCGATCCAGGCGGCGCGCCGCGCCGTCATGCCGTCGCGCGCGGCGAAGGTGCGCGAGAACATGTCCGGCCCGATCACGTAGGTGATGCCGACGAGAAGGAGCATCTTCGTCCAGTCGAGGAGCCCGAACTTCTCCGTGAAGGGGACGGCGGGAAGGGCCGCAACTTCCGCAGGGCGCTCCCAGACGCACCAGAGGGCGGCCGCGGAGAAGCCTCCGATGAGCAGCACCGCCTGCATCGCGTCCGTGCGGATGACGCCCCGCTGGCCGCCCAGGGCCGTGTGGAGCACGATCGCCGCGGCGAGAAGAATGTAGAGGATCTCCGCGGCGCGCCCGCCCGTGACGGAGCCGAGGAGCGCGTGGAGCGCCGTGAACTGCGCGGCCGTCACCGCCACCCAGGAGACGGCGATGATGAGCGCGGCCCATTTTTCGGCGGCGACGCCGACGAGCTTGCGGATGACGTCAGGGAGCGTCACCGCGCCCGAGGCGCGGATCGTCGGGGCGACGAGAAGGCCGTGGAGGAAGAGGCCGATCACGCCGACGCCGAGCCACCAGAAGGCCGCCGGGCCGATTCTCTGCGTGAGCGCGCCCATGCCGAGCGTCGCCGACCCGCCGATGATGGTGCTTGCGAGCGAGAGCGCGCAGAGGAGCGCCCCGGTCGCGCCCCCGGCCGTGAGAAGGTTCTTGATCTCGCGGTCCTGGGAGCCCCCGCGGATGCCGAACCAGAGCAGCACGGCGAGGTAGACGAGAATGAGCCAGGTGAGAAGTGTCATGAAGATCCCCGCGGGATTGCATTGCTGATGTGCGGGATTCTACGGGGGGTTTGCGCACCGCCGCATCAGGAGGACGGACGAGGCGCTTCCCGGAGGCGTCAATGAGGCCTCCGGGCCGTCCAGCGCGGTTCACCGGCCGCCGTTTGTACGGCCGTCTGCCGGACCTCGGGCGAAAGAACAACCGTGAAGCGCGAAGCCGAAGGCCCGGAGGGACTCAAACGCAAAGCGGCCCGCACGGGGATCGTCTCCGGCGGGCCGCCCCTTTTTTCGGGCGCTTGGGGAGGCGCGATCCCTCAGCAGATGCGCGGGAGCTGCTCGCCCGTGAGCCAGTCCACCATGCGCCGGCCTCCCATGAGCGTCACCATGTCCACGAACCCCGGCGCGTCGGCGTGCACTTCGCCCACGATCGAAGCTTCGGCGCCGTGCGGGTCCTGCTTCATGGCGGCCAGGGCCGCGTCGGCTTCGTCGGCCGGGACGATCGCGATTAGGCGACCCTCGCAGGCCGAGTAGAGAGGATCGAGCCCCAGGAACTCGCAGGCCGAGCGAACCTCGTCCTTCACCGGAATCGCCTTTTCCTGGAGCGTGATTCCGACGCGGGACTCCGCGGCGATTTCGTTCAGGGTCGTGCCCAAGCCCCCGCGGGTCGGGTCGCGCAGCACGTGTGCGTTCGGGGCGGCGGCGAGCACGCGCTCGACCATTTCCCCGAGCGGCGCGCAGTCGGACTGCAGGCTCGTGATGAAGCTCATGTCCTCGCGCAGGCTCATCACGGTCATGCCGTGGTCGCCGATCGAGCCCGAGACGAGAACCTTGTCGCCGGGCCGGGCGGCCGAGCCCGCGATGAGGTGGTCGGCGATCCGCTCGCCGATGCCGGTGGTCGTGATGTAGACGCCGTCGCCGTGGCCCTTTTCAACGACCTTGGTGTCGCCCGTGACGATCGCGACACCGGCCTCGCGGGCGGTGTCGGCCATCGACTTCACGATGCGCTCAAGGTCCGCCAGCGGGAAGCCTTCCTCCAGGATGAAGGCGGCCGAGAGGTAGAGGGGCTTGGCGCCGCACATCGCGACGTCGTTCACGGTTCCCGTGACGCAGAGCCGTCCGATGTCGCCTCCCGGGAAGAAGAGAGGCTTGACGACGTGCGCGTCGCAGGAAACGGCGACGGGACGCAGGATCGGCGGCATCACCGCGCCGTCGTGGCTCTGGTCGAGCCATTCGTTTGTGAAGTGCCGCGCGAAGAGCTCGCCGATGAGTTGCGCGGTGGCGCGCCCGCCCGAGCCGTGGGTCATCTCGACCGTGCCGCGCAGGACGTCGAGCCGGCGGCCG
>NZ_DAVZJY010000261.1:0-2954 GCF_052272535.1 Sutterella sp.
CGAGCTTCGGCACCCGGCCGTCGTCGCCTCGGCCTTCGCCTTCGGCGGCAGCAACGCGGCGCTTCTCTTTGAAGCGCGCCTCCCGAACGCCCGGAAGTGAGACGCATCGTGACCCAATTCACCCCTCCCGCCCCTGCGGCGGACTTCATCCTGCAGGCCCCGCCGATGCGCTTCATCGACGAGGTGCTCCGCGCCGACGAACGGGGCGCGGCCACCCGCACGACGGTGCGCGCCGACGCGATCGCCGCGGACGCCTCCGGAAGGCTTCCGGCGAGCGCGCTCATCGAGGTGATGGCGCAGACGATCGGCGTCTTCGCGGGCGCCGTGGAGCTCAGTCGCGGCGAATCCCCAAAGCCCGGGCTCCTTCTCGGCACCCGCCGCATGACGCTCGAACAACCCTCCTTCGCCCCGGGCGACGTGCTTCTCTGCGAGGTCGAGAAGACCTTTGAGAGCGATGAGGGTCTGTGGCAGTTCAGCTGCACCGTGACCGTGCTCCCGCAGGGACGGGCGGCGCAGTCCCGTCCCGCGGGCTCGGCCGTCCTCAACGTCTACAATCCTCCTGCAGGCTACTTCGACTGATTTTTTCCCGAGAGGCGGCGGAAATCCTTCCGGCGCCGCCGCCCTCGTCCTCAACCCTCCCCGATTTCCCATGACACAGAGATCCCAGGTTCCCGGGGACGCCCCGAAGCGCGTCCTCATCACGGGCGGCACCCGCGGCATCGGCCGCGCGACGGCGCTGCGCCTCGCGCGCGAGGGCTACTCCCTCGTGATCAACTGCCGCGCGCCCTCACCCGCCTCCGATTCGCTCCTTGATGAACTTGCCCGGATGAACTGCCCCGCCGCACTGCTTCCCTTCGACGTCGCGGACCGTGAAAAGGCCATGGCGGACGTCGCGGCGGACGTCGCGGAAAAGGGCGCCTACTGGGGCGTGGTGCTCAACGCGGGCATCACCCGCGACGGCCCCTTGGCCGGCATGTGCGAAGAGGACTGGGACCAGGTGCTCCGGCTCGATCTCGACGGGTTCTACAACGTCCTCAAGCCCCTGATGCTCCCGATGGCCCGCGCGCGCCGCGGCCGCATCGTCGTGATGAGCTCCGTCTCGGGGATGGTAGGCAACCGCGGCCAGACGAACTACTCGGCCGCGAAGGCGGGTCTGATCGGAGCGGCGAAGGCCCTTGCGCTTGAGCTCGCGAGCCGCGGGATCACCGTGAACGTCGTGGCCCCGGGCCTGATCGACACCGACATGGCGGGGGCGGAGGACCGCGAGCGCATCCTCCCCGTCATTCCGATGCGCCGTCTCGGGCGCCCCGAGGAGGTGGCGGGGCTCGTCGCCTTCCTCCTCTCCGAAGAGGCGGGCTACATCACCCGCGCCGTCATTCCCGTCTCCGGAGGCATCGCCTGATGAAGCTCCCGCAGCAACCCCGCCGCGTCGTCGTCACCGGCATGGCGATGATCTCGCCCCTCGGCTGCTCCTGGCCCGAAGTGCGCTCCGCCCTTTATGAAAACCGATCCGGCATCCGCCGCATGACCGAGTGGGAAAAGCTCGAGGACCTCAACACGCGGGTGGCCGCGCCCGCCGCTCCCTTTGAGGTGGAGCCCGAGATCTTCCCGCGCAAGAAGACGCGCTCGATGGGCCGCGTCGCCCTGATGGCCGTGAAGACCGCCCGCGAGGCGCTCGAAGACGCCGGGCTCCTCGGCGACCCGGTGGTCTCCTCCCCGGCGACGGGCGTCGCCTTCGGGTCCTCCGCGGGCCAGCCCAAGGCCGTCGCCGAACTCGCGCACCTCATTCTCTCCAACAGCTGCCGCGGCATCACCGCCACCACGTACGTGCGCATGATGGCGCACACGGCGCCCGTCAACATCGGCGTCTTCTTCGGCTGCAAGGGCCGCATCTGCACGACCTCGTCGGCGTGCACCTCGGGCTCGCAGGGCATCGGCTCGGCCTACGAAACGATCGCGACGGGGCGCGAAGAGGTGATGATCGCGGGCGGGTGCGAGGAGTTGGACGCCACGGACGCGGCGATCTTCGACACGCTCTTCGCCACCTCCGTCAAGTGGAACGACGACCCGACCCACACGCCGCGCCCCTTCGACCGGGACCGCGACGGCCTCGTCGTGGGCGAGGGCTCGGGCGCGCTCATTCTCGAGAGCCTCGAGCACGCGCGGGCCCGCGGCGCGAAGATCTACGCCGAAGTCGCGGGCTACGGCACGAATTCCGACGGCGCGCACATCACAAGCCCGACGGCCGGACAGATGGCCGCGGCGATGCGCCTCGCGCTCGAGGACGCCGGCATGACGCCCGAGGAGATCGACCTCGTCAACGGCCACGGCACCGCCACCGACCGCGGCGACGTCGCCGAGAGCGAGGCGACGCACATGGTCTTCGGCGACCGCGTTCCCTACACGACCTACAAGGGTCACATGGGCCACACGCTCGGGGCCTGCGGCGCGCTCGAGGCGATCTTCGCGATCCACGGAATGCGCGAGGGATTCGTCTCGCCGATCCTCAACCTCGAGCACCCCGACCCCGCCTGCGCGCCCCTCAACTTCGTCACAGGCGCCGTGCGGGCGCTCACGCAGAAGGCCGTCATGAGCAACAACTTCGCCTTCGGCGGCATCAACACGAGCCTCATCTTCAAGCGCTTTGAGGAATAACCGTCCATGCCGACACCTCTAGACGCCCTCGTCTTCCGCGAACCCGAACGCTGGGACGATGCGGCGCGCATCACCGACGCCCTCCGGCGGCTCTTTGCTCCGGACTTCATGGCCCCCCTCGAGCTCGACATCGAGGACGAGGCGGTGGAGCCTCCGCCCCCCGAAGGCGCGGTGGTGCTCGTGATGCCGCTCCCGCGGGAGCTCGACCGGGCGACCGAGCGCGCGCTCACCGCGCACCTGCCCGAGCCCACGCAGGCGCGCCTCGCGCGCTCCGCCTATGCGCCGCGCCGCCACCAGAG
>NZ_DAVZJY010000262.1:0-2890 GCF_052272535.1 Sutterella sp.
CCGTGGTGGAGCTCGTCAACGTCCAACACCCCGCGCCGATGGCGGCGCTCGCCAAGTTCGGGCACGAGGACGTGCAGGCGGCCTTCGTTGAGGAAGGCCGGCGCGTGCTCTCGACGGTGACCGACGCGGTCGCCGCGTCCGGACTTGACGTCGCCGGCGCCGTGCGCGTCGGCGCTCCGGGCCCCACCCTCGCGCATGAAGCCGAGGACTTCCGCGCCGACATGATCGTGATGGGCGCGCGCGGGCTCTCCCCGGTGCAGCGCTTCCTGCTCGGCTCCGTCTCCCGGGGCGTGCTCGAGCACGCGCGGATGCCCGTGCTCCTCACGCGCGGACGGCTTCTCCCCGACCACGAAAACCTGCGGGTCGTGCTCGCCGTGGACGGCTCCACGCACGGCCTCAGGGCGGCGGAATTCATCGCCTCCCATCCGGACTTCTTCGGCCCCTCGCCCGAAATCCACGTGATCTGCGTGCTCCCTGACTACGAGCGCGGCACCCTCACGGGCCCGAAGGACTTCGAACCCGTGCTCGAGAAGACGCGCGGACGGTATGAGGAGGAGGAGAGCGCGCTCTGGCACGAGTCCGTTGACGCCATGCTCGCGCTCCTCAAGTCCCGCGGGCTCGCGGCGCAGGGCGTGCGCCTCTCGGGCCGGGCCGACGAAATGATCGCGGCCTACGCCAAGGATCACGGCGACCTCATCGTCATGGGGACCCACGGCTGGGGGCGGCTGCGCTCGGCCGTCCTCGGATCCACGACCGCCAAGACCGGCGCGAGGACGGAGCTCCCGCTCCTTCTCGTGCGGATCCAGGACGACTGAAGCGCCGGGAGGGAGACCGCCGCCCGCAACCGCCGATTTCACGCAAACCACTTCCCCGGCGCCCAACGCCGCGGGCCGGACCAGAGCCCACAGGGCCCGGGGAGAAGCGAAGCCCGAAACAAAAGGGCAAAGGAGTTCATCATGAGGATTCTGATTCCCACCGACAACAGCACATGCAGTCGTGAAGCCATTCGATTCGTCGGTGAACGCGCCAAGTTCATGGAGGGAAACCCCGTCGTCGAACTCCTGAACGTCCAGTCGCCGATCCCCGAGGGCGCGATGGAGCGCTTCGGCCTTGAAGCGGTCCGCGCGGTCTACACGGCCGAAGGCCAGGCGCAGCTCGCCGAGAGCGAAAAGACCGCGAAGCGCGCCGGGATCGCCGCCGAGACGAAAGTCGCCTTCGGCGAACCCGGTCCCTCGGTCGCCCGCGAAGCAGACGCCTTCAAGGCGGACCTCATCGCCATGGGCTCGCGCGGCCTCTCCCCCGCGAAGAGCTTCTTCCTCGGCTCGGTCTCGAGAAGCGTGCTCGAACACACGACGCTGCCCGTGCTCCTCGTGCGTGAAGAGGGACTCCCCGAGCGCGAAAACCTCCGCGTGACGCTCGCCGTGGACGGCTCCGAGTACGGCGAGCGCGCGGCCGAGTTCATCGCCGCCAACCCCGGCATATTCGGCCCGAAGCCCTCCGTCGACGTCCTTTCGATCGCGACCGACTACGTGCAGCTCGCGCAGAACGAAGTCGACGGCGTGGCGCCCGGCGCCGCGCGCGACTACCTCGTGCGTGAAGCGCAGAACACCTGGGAGCATGCGGTGACGCCCGCCTGCAAAGTGCTCGACGCCGCCGGCATCGAAGTGAAGCCCGTCAACCGCCAGGGCACGCCCTCGGACGAGATCGCGCACTATGCCGCACAGAACGCCGACATCATCGTCATGGGTTCGCACGGCTACGGCCGCTTCAAGTCCGCGGTCCTCGGCTCCACGGCCGCCCGCGTCGGCGCGATGACGAAGCTGCCGATCGTCGTGGTCCGCCTGCCGCAGGACAACAAGTAGAAGCATCACGCTCCGGGCCCTTCAAGGCCCGGAGATATTCAAAGTCGCAAAGAGAACAAGTGAGAGGGAGTCACAAGCATGCGAATTCTCGTACCTGTCGATGAAAGCGAGATGAGCCGCCGCGTGGTCGAGTACCTGCTTCGGCACGAGTCGCTCCTCGGCGCAAAGCCCGAGATCGAGCTCGTCAACGTCCAGTACTCCGTGCCGGAGTCGATCATTCAACTTTTCGGCATGGCGGCCGTCAAGCAGTACTACCTTGAGACGGGCAAGAACGCCTTCGACGATCTTTCGAAGAAGTTCGACCTGAAGCCCCTCAACGCCGAGGAGCGGGTGCTCTACGGCGACGTGGGCACGAAGCTCGCCGAAGAGGCGAAGGAATTCAAGGCGGACCTCATCGTGATGGGGACGCGCGGCCTCAACCCGATGAAGGGGTTGCTGCTCGGTTCGGTCTCGAACGCGCTCCTCGCGCGCACGCGCGTGCCGATGCTCCTCATCCGCGAGGCCACCCGCGCCATCCCTGAAAAGATGCGCGTCGGCATCTTTGTGGACGGCTCGAAATACGGCGAGGCCGCCGCGGACTTCGTGCTCGGACATCTCGAGCTCTTCGGGCCGGACGCGCAGTTCACCGTCGTTCACTGCGCCGAGCCCGTTCCCGATCCGATCGCGCCCAACCCGGTCAATCCGATGACCCCGGTGCTCACGCGCGAGGAGCTCGAGGACGAGCAGAAGAAGGACTTCAAGGAGGCCGTGCAGGCCGTCCTTGACCCCTTCGAAGTGGGCGGCGTCAACGTTCAGGCGAAGCTTCTGATCGGCGACCCCTACAAGAAGCTTCCCGAGTACGCCAACGCCAACCTCGACCTCGTCGTCATGGGCTCGCACGGCTACGGCAGCTTCACCGCCGCGGTGATGGGGTCCACGGCCATGCACACGGCCGCTGAAACCCACGTGCCGATCCTCGTGATCCGTCGTCCCGAGGAGTGACCTTCGGCTCCGCCCGAACAAAGCCCCGCCGCACCGGTATCGTGCGG
>NZ_DAVZJY010000263.1:0-2875 GCF_052272535.1 Sutterella sp.
CGTCTGCTAGAATCCCCGCCCGTTCCCTCAAGCAGGGTTCCTGCGCCGGTGCATTCCCGTTGCCGCACGCCCTCATACTTAACAATTCGAGCCCAATCAAATGCCTACGCCCACCGCTTCGCTCAAGGCCTTCGTCGCCACCGCCACCAAGGCCGCGCGCCTTGCCGCGCGTGAAATCATCCGCGCCTCGGAGAACCGGGACACGCTCGAGGTCACGGACAAAGCCGTGAACGACTTCGTCACCTCCGCGGACAAGGCCGCCGAAGCCGCCGTCATCCGCGAACTGCAGGAGGCCTATCCGCGCCATGCGATCCTCTCCGAAGAGGCCGGCCGCGTGGGCGACCCCAAGAGCGACTACCTCTGGATCATCGACCCGATCGACGGCACGACGAACTTCATGCACGGGCTGCCGCAGTTCTGCGTCTCGATCGCCCTCACCTACCGGGGCGAGCCGATCGCGGCCGTGATCTACGACGTCGCGAAGAACGAGCTCTTCTCGGCCGCCAAGGGCCAGGGCGCGATGCTCGACAACCGCCGCATCCGCGTCTCGGACAACGACGAAATGAGGAAGGCCCTCATCGGTACGGGCTTCCCCTTCCGTCCTGGCTGCGACATCGAGGGCTACCTCAAGGGCTTCAAGCGCGTCTGCGAGCGCACGGCGGGCATCCGCCGTCCGGGCTCCGCGGCGCTCGACCTCGCCTGGGTCGCCTGCGGCCGCTACGACGGCTTCTGGGAATTCCACCTCAAGCCCTGGGACATCTGCGCGGGCGGTCTGATCGTCCTCGAAGCGGGCGGCCTCATCACCGACCTCGAGGGCGGTGAGAAGTGGCTCGAAACCGGCAACGTCTGCGCCGGCTCGCCCAAGATCTTCGCGCAGCTCCTCCCGCTCGTGGGCGAAGTGAAGGCCGAGCCCAAGGCCGAAGAGGCTCCCGCCGCTCAGAAGACCGAGGAGTCCGAGAAGTCCGCGCCGAAGGCTCCGAAGAAGGCCCGCCGCACGCTCTCGACCAAGAAGGCCGAGTAATCCGCCCGCCCGGGCGGGCGCCCTCCGCGGCGCCTCCCTTCCGGGGAGAAGCGCCCGCAGCAGAGAGCCGCCTCCGGGCGGCTCTCGCGCATCAAGACCACCCGCACCGCCGCGCGCCCGCCGCTGCGGCACACCAGAACACCGCCATGGATGACATCTCGGCCGCCCGTCCCGACTACAGCAACCCGGAGCTCTTCACGCCTTCGATGCGTCAGTTCGCCGAGGTGAAGAACCGCTATCCGCAGACGCTCGTGCTCTTCCGCATGGGCGACTTCTACGAAACGTTCTTCGACGACGCGGTGCGCGCCAATCGCCTGATCGGCATCACGCTCACGAAGCGCGGGAAGCTCTCGGACGGCACGCCCATCCCGATGGCGGGCGTTCCCTTCGTGTCGCTCGACACCTACATCTCGAAGCTCGTGAAGTTGGGCGAATCCGTCGTGATCGTCGAGCAGATGAGCCCTCCGGGCAAGGGCATGATCGAGCGGCGCATCTCGCGGATTGTGACGCCGGGCACGCTCACCGACTCGGCGCTCCTCCCGGAGAAGTCCGACGCCGTGCTCCTCGCGGTGGACTTCCCGAAGAAGAAGGGCCCCTGCGGGTTCGTGTGGCTTACGCTCTCAAACGGCGACTTCCGCGCCGAGTCCGTGCCGCCCGAATCCTTTGAGAGCGCGCTCGCGCGCATCCGTCCCTCCGAAGTGCTCGTGAGCGAATCAGAGCGCGCCGCGCTCCGGGAAAAGCACCCCGAGCTCGTCGTCTCCTCGCTTCCCGACTGGCACTTCGACCCCAAGCGCGGCGCCTCGGCGCTCCAGAGCCACTTCGGGCTCGCCACGCTCGACGCCTGGGGCGTCGCGGACCTCCCGCGGATCCTCGCCGCGGCGAACGCGCTCCTCGACTACACGACCGAGACGCAGGTGGACCTGATGCCCTTCATCGAGCCCCTCAAGCTCGTTGAGGAAAGCGAATTCATCGTGCTCGACGCGGCGAGCCGCCGCAACCTCGAGATCGACCAGTCGCTCTCGTCCACGGGCGACGGCCCGACGCTCTTCTCGGTGCTCGACCACTGCACGAGCTCGATGGGAAGCCGCGAACTGCGCCGCTGGCTCAATGCGCCGCTGCGCAGCCGCGCCGCGGCCGAAGAGCGCCACGAAGCGGCGGCGCTTCTCAAGGACGATCCGGACTTTCTCGAGTCGCTGCGCCGGGAGCTCGACGCGCTCCCCGACGTCGAGCGCATTTCGAGCCGCATCGCGCTCGGCACGGTCCGCCCGCGCGAACTCGCGTCGCTGCGCGACGCCCTGCCGCGGCTCGACAACGTCGCGCGCGTGCTGGGCGGCCTTGAACCGGCCTTCATGAAGCGCGCCGCGGCGGCGCTCGTCACGCCCGACTGCGTGAAGACGCTCCTCAATGCGGCGCTCCTTCCCGAACCCGCGCAGACGCTGCGCGACGGCGACGTGATCGCCTCGAGCTGGAACGCGGAGTTGGCCGACCTGCGGCACTTCCGCGACGACACCGCCCGCATCCTCATGGAGATGGAGGGACGCGAGCGGGCGGCGACCGGCATCCCGACGCTGCGCGTGCAGTTCAACAAGATCTCGGGCTTCTACATCGAGGTGGCGAAGTCCGTCGCCGACCAGGTGCCCGCGCACTACCAGCGCCGGCAGACGCTGAAGAACACCGAGCGCTTCATCACGCCGGAACTCAAGGACGTCGAGGACCGTGTGCTCTCCGCGCGCGAGCGCTCGCAGGCGCTCGAGAAGCACCTCTACGAGGAGGTGGTGGCAAAGGCCGCGGAACACGCGGCCGAACTTCTCGCCGCAGCGCGCGCCTGCGCGGCCGTGGACGCCGCCGCCGCGC
>NZ_DAVZJY010000264.1:0-2872 GCF_052272535.1 Sutterella sp.
GCCGCATTCCTCCCCATGAATGAATTCAGGGGCTTCCTGCGGCGGATTCCGTGAAGGAGCTCGGCGCTCCCGTCGGCTTCGCCGCCAACGCACACTGCGACTACCAGTACGTGCGCGTCGCCTCCTACATCGAGGCGGCGGCCCAAGTGAAGCTCGAGGAAGCCTTCCCGGCCTCGACCGTCATCCGTGAGCCCGTCGGCGTCGTCGGCTGCATCACGCCGTGGAACTACCCGCTCGGGCAGATCGTGCAGAAGGTCGTGCCGGCGCTCCTCATGGGCAACACCGTCGTCCTCAAGCCGAGTCAATCCACCCCCCTCACGGCCTGCCTCATGGTCGAGGCCTTTCGGCGCGCCGGCTTCCCGAAGGGCACGATCAACCTCATTTCCGGGCGCGGCAGCAGAGCGGACGCGCGGCTTGCCGTCCACCCGAAGATCGCGATGATTCCGTTTACGGGTTCGACCGAGGTTGGCGTGAAGCTCGCGCAGCAGGCGCTCGCGGGCGTGAAGCACGTGAGCCTCGAATTGGGCGGCAAGTCGCCCTGCGTGTGGCTACCCGACGTCCCGGACTACGCACCCGCGGTGCCGCTCCTCTTCAACTCGATTCTCCTGAATTCCGGCCAGACCTGTACGGCGCTCTCGCGCCTTCTCGTGCCGAAGAGCCGGTTGGCCGAAGTGGAGGCGCTGCTCGTCGAGCACCTCTCCGACTACCCGGTCGGCAACCCCGTCGACCCGAAGACGAAGATCGGTCCGGTGGCGTCGAAGTCTCAGTACGAGACCGTGAAGCGCTACGTGGAGCTCGGCGTCGGCGAAGGTGCGCGGCTCCTCGCCGGAGGCGTCCCCGAGGCACCCGTGAAGGGCTGGTACGTGAAGCCCGTGATCTTCACCGACGTGAGGAACGACATGCGCATCGCTCAAGAAGAAATCTTCGGGCCGGTGCTCTGCGTGATTCCGTATGAGACCGTGGACGAGGCGGTCGAACTCGCCAACGACACGCCCTACGGCCTCAACGCCATGGTGTACGGCGCTTCGCGTGCGCAGGCGTGCGCCGTTGCGCGGCGCATCAACGCCGGCAACGTCTACATCAACGACGGTCCGCGCGACGTGTACGCGCCCTTCGGCGGCTACGGCGCGAGCGGCATCGGCCGCGAGGGCGGGCTCTACGGACTTCTGGAGTTCACGCAGCTCAAGGCCCTCTTCGACCACTCGACCTTCTGAGGCCGCCGCCGTCTCCAAATGGAAAAGGCCCCGCACCGGCGGCGCCAAGCGCCTGCCTTCTGCGGGGCCTTCTTCAGCCGGGAGCAACGCGTGCGTCAAGTGCGCGGATGGCAGCAGTGCGGGATCTTCCAGGAGAGAAGGAGCCCCACGAAGAAGCCCCCCACCGCAGGCCCCACCCACTGCAGCCCCTGGGAGAACCAGGGCAGCTGCGAGCAGAGCGTCGAGAAGAAGGGCACCGTCACGCCGAACCCTTCAATGCCGGCGGTGATTGAAACGACGGCCGTGAAGAAGATGGTCGTGGGATAGACCCACTTGAATTCAGGCAGCCGCCTCCAGACGATCGTGATGAGCGCGAGCACGATCAGCACGAGCGCCACCGGGTAGATGGCAATGAGCACCGGAATGGAGAGCTTCAGAATGAGCGTGAGGCCGGCGTTTGCGAGCACCATCGACACCACGGCGAAGAGCGCCGCCCAACCGCGGTAGCCGAGCTTCGGCACGAGCGTTTCGAAGTAGTTCGAGCAACAGGCGATGAGGCCCACGCACGTGTTGAGGCAGGCGATGAAGAAGACGAGGCCGAGCAGCACGCTCCCGAGGGGGCCGAAAAGCGTGTTCGCCGCCGCCGAGAGAATCTGCGCGCCGTTCTCAAACCCGCCCGAGAGGGCGTTAGCCTCGCCGCCCACCTGCGTGAGGGCGCCGTAGACGCAAAAGAAGATCACTGCGGCGACCACGCCGGCGAAGACCGTCTCCTTCACGACGCCGCTCTCGGTCTTGATGCCGAGCGCGCGGATGTTCATCGCGATGATGAGGCCGAAGTTGAGCGCGGCCAGGGTGTCCATCGTCTGGTAGCCGTCGATGAAGCCCGAGAAGAAGGCGTTCGCGGCGTAGCCGCCCTGGGGCGCCGCGGGCGCTCCGAGCGGGTTGATGAAAACCCCCGCCCAGAGCACGGCGATGAGGACGATCAGGGTCGGGCAGAGCACCCGGCCGAGGCGGTTCGTGAGCTTCTCGGGATTGAGCGCGAGCACGTAGGCGATCAGAAAGAACACGACCGAATAGACGAGCTGCGAGGCGCCCAGAAGCGTCCACCCGGCAAAGGGCGCGTCGAGGGCGCCGAAATGCTCGAGCACGGGGCGCACCACCATCTCGAACGAGGTGCTCGCCGTGCGCGGGATCGCGAGGCACGGGCCGATCGAGAGGTAGATGAGGAGCATGAAGACGAAGGCGAAGACCGGATGCACGCGGCCCGCAAGCGTCTTGAGGCCGCCCGATTCGGCCACCGCCATGACGCCGAGAATCGGAAAGCCCACGGCGGTGACGAGAAAGCCCGCGAGCGCGGCGACGCCTTCCGTGCCGGCCTGGGCGCCGAGCCAGGGGGGAAAGATGAGGTTCCCCGCGCCGAAGAACATGGCGAAGAGCGTGAAGCCTACGAGAAGTCTCTGCGGAAGCGGCAGTGCGGTCATGAAGGGCCTTTCTGAGAAGAGAAGAAAGGCGAGAGGCTATCACATCGTTCGGATGAGTCTAAGAAGGAGTCTCCGCCGCTCCTTTGATTGCCGACTTCATGCGCCAAGCGCCAAGAGCGCCGGGAGATGTTTCGCGCTGCAGCATTGACATCCTCTCCGCCCTGAAGGACGGAGATTCCCTACTGAGTCCTTACGCGT
>NZ_DAVZJY010000265.1:0-2872 GCF_052272535.1 Sutterella sp.
CGCCCTTCGAAAAGCGCCGGGAAGGTTTGGAGCCCGCGGCCCGGGGCCGGTACCGAAAGGAGTTTTTCCCATGTTCTCGATTCTCGACGTCCGCTCCCTCATCGCCCAGCGTCCGGGGGTGTCTCTGCGCGACCTCGCCCTCCACTTCAAGGTCTCTCCGGGCATGATGGAGATGATGCTCGACAAGCTCATCAGCCGCGGCGACGTGGAGTGCTTTGTCGCGGCCTCCTGCTGCGGCGGCGAATGCGGCTGCGACGGCGGTCATCACAAGTCCTACAAGCTCACGCTCAAGGGCCGTCAGGCCCTGGAGGCCGCGCAGGCCTAGTTTTCCCGTAGAAACAATTTGTTGCATCTTCCTGCTTGCACAATTCGGGTTTCTACTCTATAGTTCATCCTCGTTGTGGTTCTGGTGGTACTTTCGTTTCCGAAGAGAATCTGCCGAATCGAGCCGCTGAAGGGAGTCCTTGCGGGAGCGTTTGAATGCGTTCTCGAGCTTCAAGCAAGCTTCTCCTAGGAAAGCCGCCGGCCACAAATGACCGAAGGGTGTGATCGTTCGTAGATCGCGCCCTTTTTGTTTCTCTGCACTGCGCATTTCCTCCGACCATGATCGCCAAACATGTCCTTGCGCTCTCGCTCGGCACCCTCGCGCTCGGCATCGCCGAATTCTCTATGATGTCGATCCTGCTGCCGACGGCGGGGGATCTCGGCGTGTCGGTGCCGGAGGCCGGACACTTCATCGCGGCCTACGCCGCGGGCGTTTGCGCGGGCGTGGTGCTGATGACGCTCTTCGGGCGGAGCGTGCCCTTGAAGCGCCTCCTCCTCATCCTCTGCGCCGTCATCGTGCTCGGGAACGCCGTCACGGTGTTCGCGCCCAACTACGGCTTCATGATCGCGTCGCGCTTCATTTCGGGGCTCCCGCACGGCGCCTTCTTCGGCGTGGGGTCGATCGTCTGCGCGGAGCTCTCGCGCCCGGGCGAAACCTCGCGCGACGTGTGCCTGATGGTCGCGGGCATGACGATCGCGAACCTCGCGGGCGTGCCGCTCGCGAGCTTCCTCGCCTGGGCGGTGAGTTGGCGCGCGGCCTTCGTGATCGCGGCGGGAGCGGGCTTGGCGACCCTGCTCGCCGTGAAGTGCTGGGTGCCGGCCCTGCCCGCGCTTCCCAACAAGGGGTTCGCGGCGCAGTTCCGCTTCCTCGGCGCCTTCGAGCCCTGGCTCGTGCTTTTCGCGATCGGGCTCGGCAACGGCGGGTTCTTCGCCTACTACTCCTACGTCAACCCCGTGATCGAGCACGTCGCGGGCATCCCGGCCTCGCTCATGTGGGTCGTGATCACGCTCGCAGGCGCGGGCATGGTGGGCGGCAACCTCTTCTGCGCGAAGATCGCACCCAACTACTCCAACCCGGCGCTCGCCGCCTTCGGACAGGGCGTGCTCTTCATCGCGCTCGTCGCGCTCTTCTTCCTCGCGCACTGGGCGTCCGCGGCGGTGTTCCTCACCACGCTCGTCGCCGCCTGCGCGTTCTTCGTCTCGGGCCCGCAGCAGGTGATGATGATCGAGAACGCCAAGGAGGGCCGCATCCTCGCGGCCGCGCTCTGCCAGTGCTCCTTCAACGCCGGAAACGCCTTGGGCGCCTGGCTCGGCGGGCTCCCGATCGCGGCGGGAAAGTCCGCCGAATGGTCCGCGATGCCGGGCATCTTCCTCGCGCTCGCGGGCTTCGGACTTCTCTTCGCAAAGTGGATGATCCACACGACGCGCACCCGTGAGCGGCTCGAAGGCCGCATTGCCGCCCTGAAGGACCAGGTCGAGGACCAGAAGGCCGAGCTCGGGCGCCGCTGAGAAGCGGTCCAGAGCTCCCGGGCTGAGCCGTCCGTGCGCCGCGCACGGCGCGCCGGCCTTCAATCCGCACTGCTCCCGGCGCACGACCCGCACGACTGGCAGCCGCCGCAGCCCTCCCGCTTCACGGGCGTGTAGTCGATCGTCGAGGGCTCGTCGGTCGCCTCGAGCTTCATGATCACGGGCCGCAGCCCATCGTTGCAGGAGACGACGGCCACACCCGGCCGGCGGATCCAATCGCCGTAGTAGAAGAGCCCTTCGCCCGCGCCGTGGGCGAGCGCGAAGACGTACTGGTAGACCGCCTTCCAGGCCTCGTCGCACAAGCCCGCGGGCTTGGCGTAGTCGGCAAGAAACACATCGCCCTCGCGCATCATCGGACAGGGTCCGAGCCCGGGCGCGCCGTACTCGCGCGCGAGCTCGGCGTCAAAGGTAGTCTTCAGAACCGTTATTCTCACCTTCTTCATTTTGGAATCTCCTTCTCCTCTGGGAGGGTCACATGCTTGAACCGCGCTACCTCTTCACGCAGGACTTCTCGACGCTGCGCGCCGGGCTCCTTGCGCTGCCGCACCGCGTGCGGCGCTTCGCGCGGGGCGAATTTCTCTGGGCGCCGGGCGAACCCTTCGAGCGGGTCCACTTCTTCGAGTCGGGCCTCGCGCGCACGAGCGTTCTCGGGCGCACGGGCGAGGCGGCCCGCGTGATCGCCTGGGCGGGTCCGGGCACGATGTTTCCGGTCGTGCACGGCAACCGCTTCGAGATCGAATCGCGGATCGTGACGGAGGCGGTTTCGCCCGTCGTCACGCTCGAATTCCCGGCCGACGCACTCGAGGAGCACCTCGGCGCCTCACCCGAATTCGCCGCGGCGACGATCGACTGGTACGCGAAGTTCGTGAACCTTCTGCTCTTCTCCGCCGCGGACGTCGCGCGGGCGCCGGCGCTCCCCGCACTCGCCTCGACGCTGCTGCTGCTCTTTCGCAATGAGGCCGGTGCGGCGCTCGCCCGCGGCGACGCGCTTGAGACGACGCAGCCCGAACTCGCGCGCCTG
>NZ_DAVZJY010000266.1:0-2853 GCF_052272535.1 Sutterella sp.
CCGCCCTGCGGGCGGCGGTCTTCGTCCGCCTTCGGGCGCGCAGCCCTCTCGAGCGCCGCGCGGCAGGCGGACACACACAACCGGACTGAAGGAACCAAATGCTTCTGCGCCACCGTCTTCTCATCGCCCTCGCGCCCCTCGCCGCGGCGCTTCCCGCCCCCGCCGCTCCTGCGGCCGCGGCCGAACCCCGCGTCGAAATCAACACCTCGATGGGCCGCATCGTCGTGCGCCTTGCGCCCGCCCGCGCCCCGATCACCGTGAAGAACTTCCTGCGCTACGTCTCGGAAGGCTTCTACACGGACACCGTCTTCCACCGCGTGATCCCGGGCTTCATGATCCAGGGCGGGGGCTTCGACGAGAAGCTACGCGAAAAGCCCACGCACGAACCGATTCCGCTTGAAGCCCGCGGCGGGCTGCGCAACGACCGCTACACGATCGCCATGGCGCGCACCTCGTACCCGCACTCCGCGACCTCGCAGTTCTACATCAACGTCGCCGACAACGACTTCCTCAACGCCGACCAGGCGCAGGACGGCAACGGCTACTGCGTCTTCGGCGAAGTGGTCGAGGGGACGGACGTCGTCGAGAAAATCGCCGCCGTTCGCACCGGCCGGCGCGCCGGCATGAGCGACGTGCCCGTCGAAACCGTGAAGATTCTTTCGGCGAAGGTGCTCTGAGGCGCCGCCTTTAAGGCTGGTCACGGCCGGCCCGCGGCGTGAGAAAATACGTCTTCAATCCACACCGGCCGCAGCAGGGCCCGCAGGCCGAGGCGCTCGTCCGCACCCCGCGGCCGCGCCGGCGGCCGGTTCCTTCATTTCTCTGAGGTGCTACACCCATGATCCGCTTCACCACCAACTTCGGCGTCATCGACATCGAACTCGACCGCGAGCACGCCCCCGTCACGTGCGCCAACTTCGAGGAGTACGTCAAGTCGGGCTTCTACAACGGCACGATCTTCCACCGCGTGATCTCCGGCTTCATGATCCAGGGCGGCGGCTTCGAGCAGGGCATGAAGCAGAAGCCCACCCGCGAACCGATCGAGAATGAAGCCGCCAACGGCCTCAAGAACGACCGCTACACGATCGCGATGGCCCGCACGTCGGACCCGCACTCCGCCACCGCGCAGTTCTTCATCAACGTCAACGACAACAGCTTCCTCAACCACACCGCCCCCACCCCGAACGGCTGGGGCTACGCCGTCTTCGGCAAGGTCGTGGCCGGCCAGGACGTCGTCGACAAGATCGCCCACGTGCGCACGGGCACCTTCGGCTTCTACGGCGACGTGCCGCTTGAAGACGTCGTGATCGAGAAGGCCGAGGAGATCGAAGGCTGATGCCTCCCGCCACTCCGTCTGCGGACAGAGACCTTCGCGTGAGGAAAAAGCCCGGCTGGAAGGCCCGTTTCGGGATGGGCCTTCTTCTCTTCGTCAATTCAACGCTGCGTTTCTTCAGCCGAAGCAAAATGGATCTCTCACAGTTTCCGCCTCCGGCCCTCGCCGGCCTCACTGAGGTTGAGCCGCTCACCAATCCGGTGATCATCTCCGACCTGCACCTGTCGCCCACGAAGCCGAAGACCATCATGGCCTTCGTGCGCTTCATGAAGCAGGTCGCGCCGCGCTATCCGGAGCTCGTGATTCTCGGAGACCTCTTCGACTTCTGGCTGGGCGACGACGCCCATCCGGAGGCGCAGCCCGTGACGGCGCTCCTGAAGCTCCACGCCGCGACCGGCCGGCGCGTGCTCATCATGCCGGGCAACCGCGACGTGGTTTTGGGCGCAGGGTTCGCGCAGTCGATCGGCGCGGAGCTCCTCCACGATCCGATCGTCGTTGAGATCAAGGGCCGCCGGGTGCTGCTCGCCCACGGCGACCAGTGGTGCCTGCGCGACGAGGGGTATCAGAAGCTGCGCCGCATCACGCACGACCCGGACTGGCAGCGCATGATGCTCGCGAAGTCCGTCGCCGAACGCCTCGCCGTCGCCAAGGAGGCGCGCGAGCGCTCCGAGACGGAGAAGAAGGAGAAGACCATGCTCGAGATGGACGTGGTCGAAGGCGTCGTCGCCGAAGCCGCCAAGGAGGCGGGCGTCGACCTCGTGATCCACGGCCACACCCACCGCCCCGCCGCCCACATCTTCGACGGCTACGAGCGTTGGGTGATTCCGGACTGGAAGCTCGACGGCGTCGAAGGCGCCGGGCGCTCCGGCTGCATCACCTTCCTCGATTCCGGTCGGGCGCAGATTCAGATGTTCTGAACCCGCGCACATCGTCGGAACGGGCGGTCTGAGGCGCCGCAGCACGCTCCCGCCGCACCAAGGTCCCTCCAAAGCCACACCCCGCCCGAGCGAGCAGCTCCCGCGGGGTTTTTCATGCGCCGCGCCCGAGCGCCTTCTCCGGCCCGCGGGTCCGTTGGCCTCCCTCACCCGCCCGGGAGCCCCGCTCCCCCGCACCATTTCGAGCCGCTGCGGACGGAATCAGTTTCAGTGCGGTGAGCTCCAGCGCTATGATCTCCCACTCTTGTTTTTGTGAGGGCGCCAGCGGGATGCACGACGCCCCTGCGGGAAGAAGACTTCAGGCCTTCTCGGCCTCGCGCCGGGCGGCGCTCTTCTGTCTTCTCGAGAAGGCCCAGGTTTCGCCGAGAAAGAGCACAACACCCGCCCAGATGAAGAGGAACCCGATCAACATCTCGAGCGTGAAGGGCTCGTCGAAGGCGAAGACGCCGATCAGAAAGACCATCGAGGGGCTCACGTACTGGATCACCGCCGTCGTCGAATAGGGCAGCAGCCGCACGCCCGCGGCGAAGAAGAGGAGCGGCACGGCGGTGATGGGGCCGGCCGCGACGAGGAGAAGCTCCGTCATGG
>NZ_DAVZJY010000267.1:0-2846 GCF_052272535.1 Sutterella sp.
CTCGCTAACCTCGCCCTGAAGGACGGGGCTTGCGCGAGGCCTATCTTTTGGTCAACTCGTGCGGCTCCCGGTTCGCCGGCACCTTCGGGATCTCCGCCTCGCGGCCTTCGCGCTTGGCGCGGCTCACCGCGGCCGGGTCTATTTCAATTTCGTTCAACCGAAGCGCCCGGACGCGCTTCATGGTCCATTGCGAGAAGATTCCGGTGCGGCCGATCGCGGCCCAGTAGATCACGATGCCGATCATCGCCACGACCGCCGCGGCGTAGTAGACGGCCGAGAACCCAAGGTGCGGCACGAGGAGCCCGAGCGTGTAGGGCCCGATGCCCACGCCGACGTCAAGGAGCACGAAGTAGGTTGCGGTCGCCCGCCCGACGTGCTTCTGCGGGCTCACGAAAACCGCGAGCGCGTGGCAGGCCGAGGTGATGGTCGCGAACCCGAGGCCGAGGACCAGGGCGCCTGAGAGGAGCATGCCGTTCGAGCGTGCCGCGCCGATCACGATCATCGCGAGGGCGAGGAAGATGAGCGCCGGGTAGACCACGACCGAACCGCCCAACTCGTCGAGAAGCCTTCCCGTCACCGGGCGGCTCACGATCGACGTGAGGGCGAATCCGAGGAAGAAGACCGAGCCCGCCCAGAAGAGCGAGAGCGACTGCGAGTAGGCGCCGATGTAGGCGAGGACGGTGGAGTAGCAGACTCCGCCCAGCATCGCGATGAAGGAGATCGGCAGCGCCTCGGTCTCAAAGAAAGTCGAGAAGCGCAGCGAATGCATCTCGCGGCGCTCCTCGTCGTTCATGCGGTGCGCCGGCGTGCGGATGAGGAGCGAGAGCGCGAGCGCGGTGAAGCCCACCACCGTGCAGATCCAGACTGAGGCGTCGTACATGCCGCGGTGCGTGAACCAGATCCCGAGGAAGGGACCGATTGCCGAGGCGATCGTGACGCCGAGCGTAAAGTACCCGATCCCTTCGCCCTGACGGCGGATCGGGATGATCGTCGCGACGATCGTCGAGGCGGCGGTGGAGGCGAGCCCGTAGGCGAAGCCGTGGAGCACGCGCACCGCCTCAAATTCAAGCATCGAGGTGATGTGGAAGTACGGGAGCATCGCTGCCGCATAGAGGATCGTGCCCGCGCGGAGCACGAACCCGCGGCCGAGCCCGTCGATGAAGTGGCCGGCCAGGAGGCGCGCGGTCAAGGCCGAAATGATGAAGAGGCCCGCGGCGAGCCCCGCCTCGCTCACGTCCGCGTGCCACACGTGCATCGCGTAGCTCGTGGTCCAGAGCATGAGCTGGTAGTAGACGATGTAGAGGAGAAAGTTGGTTGCGATCACGAGCAGGTACTGCTTCGTCCACAACCGGTTGTTCTTGGGTTCATCCATTTTTTGCATTTTTTGATTTCGCCTCCGGATAACTCAGATTTTGGCGTGGCCTGTAATTCTGGCCGTGCGCCCGTGAGTCGCTCTGTAAAGAGGACGGCCGTTTTGAGCCTTCGGGCAGTAGTGCGCCCGCGCCCTTACAAGGCCTCTTCGCAAAGAGGTACGCCGAAGGAACTGATTGCGGAACACGAACTGGTCCGGGAGGCGGAGGACGATGGCGACACCCGGCCGGGTCGGGCGGTGTGCGATGGGATTCACGCTCGACTCGGGCGATTCTCCAATGCGGCGGGCCGCCCCGGCGCGGTAGGATGGAAGTCAAGATGAATTGAGTGGGCGCGTCAGCGTTTGAGGAGAGAGTCATGTTCGAGTGGATCGCCAAGCTTTTCGGTAAATCCCGCCCGACGCCGGGCGTCGGGGAGCTCGAGCCCGTGAGCACCAAGCGCCCGCCCGACGAAGTGCTCCTCGACATTCTCGAGACGCTGCCCCGCGAGGGGATCAGCCGTTGGCCCGTTGCGGCCGCGACCTTTGACGCGCTCCCCTCGGACCGTCTGCTCGACCCCGCCTACTCCTCCCGGGTGCTCAAGGACCTCTTCGTCGCGATGACGACCGTGGACGCGGATGTGCGAAAGACCCTCGCGCTCTCGCAGATCGCGCTCATCCACTTCCCGGCGATGCGCTCGGCCGTCGCCTCCGACCTCGGCCGCGCGCCCGGAGCGCGGCCCGTGCCGCTCGCCCTCGTCGAGGGCGTGCTCCTCATGCGCTCGGGCCAGTTCGACCTCGCCTTCGAGCGCCTCGCGCTCGCGAACCTCGAGCGGAACGCCCGGGCGGTCGCCGACTGGTCGGAGAAGCTCCCCGGCGAAACCGTGACGGACTTCGTCGCGCGTGCCGCAGCGCTCGCCGCCGAAACCCTCATCAACCTCGAAAATCCGGACTTGCGCTTCTGGGGCCGCACCGTGATGGCGCTGCCGCTCAACCCCCGCGCAGTCATCGACCCTGAGGCGGTGATGATGAGCGCCGGGGACCTCGTGCTCGAACTCCACCGCGCCGCTGCGGTTGCGGTCACCTACGAGCGCTCGGAGCGCAACCGCATCCTCGCCGACGCGGACCGCCACTACGAGGCGCTCTTCCGCGCCCACCATCCGCAGGCCGAGGACTGCCGGCGGATGCTGCGCCGCATCGAGAAGATGTTCGGGATTCTTCCCGAAGAACAGACGCTCGAGGCCTGATCCGGAGCGGCTGCCGGCCACCTTCTCGGTACGGGCGCGGCCGGCGTTGCCAAGATTGACTGCGTCGATGCCGTGGAAGGCACTCGACAGGACCCCTTCATCCACGTTCTCCCCAACCGTTGGCGAAGAGCCCGTCCGACAGTCAACTACCCCGGCCTGAAGGCCGAGGCTTGTGAAAGCAGGTCTAGTTGACCAACCTCAGTTCTTTAAGAACTACGTTGCAGACAGGTTCAAGACCCACTCCGGGATGC
>NZ_DAVZJY010000268.1:0-2843 GCF_052272535.1 Sutterella sp.
CCTCGCTAACCTCGCCCTGAAGGACGGGGCTTGCGCGAGGCCGGTTTTTTGGTCAGTCGCGCTCGGCCGCTTTGCGGCGGCGGCGCTCTTCGCGGAGGTCGAGCTCCATGTCGTACCAGACCGCACCGCCGTGAACGGACTTTGAAACCCCGCAGTTGACGAAGCCGAAGCCCGAGTAGAAGTGGATGAGGTGCTCCTTGCAGGTGAGGATCACGCCGTCGCGGCCCTCCTGACGGGCCTTCTCGATGAAGGCGCGCATCAGGGTCGAGGCGCACCCCTGGTGGCGCTCTTCGGGAAGCACGGCGAGCCCGAAGATCGACTGCCAGCGGCCGTTCGGGTTGTGCAGCGTCGCGTCCTCAAACATGTCGTCGGTGATCGTGCGGTTGTTGGTCACCATCCCGTCGACGAGGCCGATGGGGCGGCCGTCCTTCATGAGGATCAGGAAGCAGTCCGGGAAGACAGCGAGACGGGCGGCGAAGCTCTCCCGCGTCGCCTTCTCGGCCGGCGGGAAGCTCTTCGCCTCAATGTCGGTGAGGACGTCCACATCCTCGGGAGTGGCGGCGCGAAGCGAAAACATGATGAAGCGTCTGTTGCGTGGTTGTGGGGAGAGCGGCGTGCAGACCGCACCCGTCTCCCGTCGTTTTTTGGGAAGCGCTCATCATAGCGCACCGCCCGACGGAGAAGCTGCGGCGGGATTCGAGGAAAGGCGGGACGCCCGGAGGGGCGGCGGGCGGCGTCCGGAGTCCTCCCTCCCCTCCGAACGCAGCTTCATGCGTCACGCAATCATCACATATGCGTCTTCATCTCGTCACACGGGAGGCGGAGACTCCTCTCCGCGCCTTCCTGGCCCCCCTGAACCTCTGTATACAAGACCTTGAAGAGGAATCCGGCAGGCAGGCAAAGATCATTTTTTAGGAGACTTACGCAATGAAGCGTCGTTTGTTCCTGCAGTCCGCCGCCGGACTCTTCGTCGCGCCCGCCGCGCTTTCCGCCGCCGGCGTTGCCCGCGCCGCCACCCCGACCGAAGCGCAGATCACGCTCCCGCCCGCTGAAAAGTTGAAGAGCAGCTTCGGCTGGGTCACCGACATCCACTACTGCACGAGCCCGATCCGCACCATTCCGGCCGAAGATTCGATCCGCGTCTACGCGCACTCCCTCGCGAAGCTCCACCAGGCGATCGACGTCTTCAACACCCGCAAGCTCGACTTCGTGATTGAACTCGGCGACTTCAAGGACTGCCTCGACGACGGCGACCGCCCCGACACGATCGGCTTCCTGCAGACGGTCGAGTCGGAATTCCGCAAATACAACGGTCCGCGCTACCACGTCTCCGGCAACCACGACTTCGACAAGATCTCGCTCGGCGACTTCCTCGACAACACCGAGAACTACGGCGACGCCAAGGGCAAGAACTACTACTCCTTCGTCGCGGGCGGCGTGAAGTACATCGTCCTCGACGCCTGCTACAACAACGCCGAGGGCGAACACTACAGCCTCGGCAAGCTCGACTGGAAGATCGCGATCGTCCCGACCGTCGAGATGGAGTGGTTCAAGCGCGAGCTCGCGACCGGCAAAGAGCCCGTCGTGGTCTTCACCCACCAGCTCCTCAACACCTGGGACGAAAAGACGCAGAAGATCCCCAACGCGTTCTTCATCCGCAACGCCGCCGAAATCGTCTCCGCGATGGAGAGCAGCGGCCGCGTCCTCGCGGTGATCTCCGGCCACTTCCACAAGGGCGCCTACTCTGAACGCAACGGCATCCACTACGTCGTCAACCAGGGCCTCGTCGAGCGCCCGCTCCCGCACAACGTCTGCGGCATGGTGCACGTGGACCAGGACCTCAACGTCTACGTCGAGGGTCTCTACAACGAGCGCTCGCACGTCTGCCGCGCGAAGAAGGCTTAACCGCCGACCGGCCAGGCTGAGCCTTCCGCCCCCTTGAGTCGAACGCCCCGCCCGCTCCTCCGCTTGGAGGAGATGGCGGGGCTTCTTCGTTTCATGGGTGCTTCACGGCGGGAGGCGCCCGAACCTATACTCCTTGATCTCCAGTTCCACAACTTGTCGGATCGCAAATCCTCATGAAGAAGGCTCTCCTCGCCTTGAGCGCGCTCGCGCTCGTCCTCTCCGGCTGCGCCAACCTTCCCGCCAGCGCCGACCGCATCAACCTCATCACGCTTGGCGAAGCGCAGGCCAACCACTGCGAGAAGCTCGGCTGGGTGGGCTCCGTCGCCATCGTGCCCATCAACGGCAAGGCCCGCAACACCGCGCAGATCGTGAAGAAGGCGCTCAAGATCCCGGGGGCGACTCACATCGCCTACACCAAGGGCGAGGCGGGCTACTCCAACGCCCGTGCGCAGGTCCTGAAGTGCCCGAACCCGAACCTCAAGACGAAGGACCCGGACACCCGCCGCTACTCGAAGGACTACCTCGGCCACGATTGACGCGGGCCCTATGCGGCGCCCGACTCGGCCGCTTCTGCCGCAAGCGTGCTCCGGGCGCCCGCTAGAATCGGCGGGAGATGCTCATTCCTTCGCCCGTCCTCATGAAAGCCCTCCGACGCCTCTTCCCCATCGCCCTCATCGCACTCCTCCTCTTCGCCGCGTGGTGGCTGCGCACCCACGAAGCGTCCGCCCCCGAAACGCGCGCCTGGGGAAACGTCGACACGCGTCAGGTCTCGCTCGCCTTTGAGGCCTCGGGCCGCATCGCCTCACTCACCGCCGAAGAAGGCGCCGCCGTCCGGGCGGGCGATGTGTTGGGGCGGCTCGACACGACGGCGCTGCAGATCGAACGTCGGCGCGCCGCGGCCGAAGCCGAGCGCGCCCGCGCGCAGGCGTCGCTCGCGC
>NZ_DAVZJY010000269.1:0-2792 GCF_052272535.1 Sutterella sp.
CATGCTCCGGACGCCGCGCCCGGCGGGGTCGGTGGCGGCGGGGGGATTCTCCGGGAATCCCCGTTTCTTGGAATCATTATGACACTGTCCGCAGGAGGCGGTGCCGAAAAAATGGTTTTGAATTGATTTTGTCACGCCCACCGGAGCACATTGTTTTCCCTGCGTTCCGGTTCGCCCGCGCCGACCCTCCGGTCAGCCGAGGCCGGTGTCGAGCGCCATCATGATCACGAAGCCGCAGATCACCGCGAGCGTGCCCGCGTCGGAGTGCTTCGAGAGGTGCGCGGCCGGGATGAGCTCCTCGACCACCACGTAGAGCATCGCGCCTGCGGCGAAGGCGAGCATGAAGGGCATCACGGGGAGGAAGACCGGAATCGCGAGGACGACGAGGAGGCCGCAGAGAGGCTCGACCAACCCAGAGAGCGTCCCGAACCAGAAGGCCTTGAGGCGCGAATACCCCTGGCCGCACATCGGGAGCGATACGGCCGCGCCTTCCGGGATGTTCTGGATTCCGATGCCGAGCGCGAGCGCGAAGGCGGCCGACAAGGCCATCGGGTCGTCCGAGAGCGCGGCCATGCCGGCCGTGAGCCCGACCGAGCCGCCTTCAGGGAAGTTGTGCAGCGTGATCGCGAGGAAGAGGAGCTCAACGCGGTGCAGCTTCGTCTTCGGGCCCTCGGGCACGGCCGCGCCCGGGTGCAGGTGCGGCATAGCCATGTCGAGGAGCTTGAGGAACACCGCCCCCGCGATGATGCCGCCAGAGGCGGTGAGCCACGCAATGCCGCCCGCCTTCTCGGTCATGTCGATCGCCGGGATGATAAGGCTCCAGACGGAGGCGGCGATCATGATGCCCGCGGCGAAGCCGAGCGAGAGCGTCTCGGCGAGCTCGCTCTCGCGCCCGGGCTTCATGAAGAAGACCGTCGCGGCCCCCGCCGTCGTGCAGAGGAACGTGAAGCCCGTGTAGAGCGCCGTCCAGGCGAGTGCGTCCCAAAGATGTCCGTCCATGACAAAGATTCCAGCAAGCGCGAATGCGAAGCATTCGCAACGTGATTTAAATAGGAGAACTCTACCGCATGGGAGGGGCGTCGGGAGGGCGCCCTGGGACGAGCCGTGCGTACGGGCGCCGCTCGAGCGTGCTCCCGACGCGCGGATCCAGAGGTTGGTGCAATCCCTTAGGGAAGGTCGCCTCGAATCAAAGACCCGATCGCTATTTCGTCTTTTTGCCCCGGCGGGAGTGCCGGGCGGGGGTCGGGAGCGGAGTGCGGGCGGCTATATTGTTTGAATCGGCCTCCGCCCGCCGCCGCCTGCGTCGACGTCGAGGGCGGAACGAATCCGTCTCAACCCACAACAAGGAAGCTTTCCATCATGCTCAAGAGCGATTTCGCCGCCCTGGCCCCCATGCCGGACGATCCCATTCTGGGTCTCGTTGATCTCTTCAAGAAGGATCCGCGCGCGGAGAAGGTGAATCTCGGCGTCGGCGTCTACCTCAACGAGGAAGGGAAGCTCCCGCTGATGGCCTGCGTTGAAGAGGCCGAGAAGCGCCTCCTCGCCCGCCGCCAGCCGCGCGGCTACATGCCGATGTCGGGCATGCCGCAGTATTGCGCCGCCGTGCAGCAGCTCGTTTTCGGCAAGACCAACCCCGCCGTCCTCGCCGGCCGCATCTCCACTGTCCAGACTCTGGGCGGCACCGGCGCGCTGCAGCTCGCCGCCGCCTTCGCGCACCAGTTCCTCGGCGTCAACGCCTCCGTCGTCTCCGACCCGACCTGGGGCAACCACATTTCGATCCTCAAGGCCGACGGCCTCGAGGTCGGCAAGTATCCGTACCTCTCGGCCGACCGCGCGTCGGTCGACTTTGAAGCCTTCAAGGCCTCGATCAGCGCCCTCGCTCCGAAGACCCTCGTGCTGATGCACGGCTGCTGCCACAACCCGACGGGCCTCGACTTCACGCAGGATCAGTGGCGTGAAGTCGCGAAGATCGTCGCTGAGAAGGATCTTCTGCCGCTCCTCGACATGGCCTACCAGGGCTTCGGCTCGGGACTCGAAGAGGACGCCTTCGCGATCCGCCTCTTTACCGAAGAGGGCATCACCTTCATGGCCGCCACTTCGTGCTCGAAGAACTTCGGCCTCTACGGCGAACGCGTCGGCGCACTCCACATCGTCACCGACTCCAAGAAGGAGGCCGACGTCGTCACCTCCATCATGAAGCGCATCGTCCGTCAGGAATACTCGAACCCGCCCTGCCACGGCGGTCAGATCGTCGCCGAAGTCCTGTGCGACGAAGCGCTCCAGGCCTCCTGGCGCGCGGAAGTGGACGGCATGCGCACCCGCATCCGCGCCATGCGCGAAGCGCTCTATGAAGCCGGCAAGGCCGAGGGCGAGGACTTCAGCTTCTCCGTGAAGCAGCACGGCATGTTCTCCTTCACGGGCCTCTCTGCCGAAGAGATGGATCTGCTGCGCGAGAAGTACGGCGTCTACGGCGTGAGGAACGGCCGCATCTGCATCGCCGGCCTCAACACGAAGAACGTCGAGTACGTCGCGAAGTCGATCGCCGCGGTCCTGAAGACCCGCGCCTGACCGCCGTCCCGGCGCCTCCTGCGACCTCCGATTCCCGCTCTTCTTTGAGCGGGGCCCGAGGCCGCGGCGCCGCGAATGAAGAAGCGAAAAGCCGCCCTGAGCCGGGAGCCTCTCCCGCGGGCGGCTTTTTCGTCGTCTTTTCCGCCGAACGGCGTCTCAAGCGCCGGCGGCGGGCTCCGCGAGGTCGCTCTTCAAGGTGAACGTGAAGTCGTCCTCGGCGTAGC
>NZ_DAVZJY010000270.1:0-2787 GCF_052272535.1 Sutterella sp.
CGCCCGGGAGCCCCATCTGCCCCAGGGCCGCCGCAAGTGCGGTCGCCATCCAGGGCGGCTGCTCGCCGTAGCGGGCGCGCTGCGGGCCCCAGCCGAACATGATCATCGTGCGGCGGGAGGAAAGTTCGAGCGCGAGCGACACGACGTCCCCGGCCGGAACGCCCGACTCCCTCGCGGCCCATTCGGGCGTCTTTTCGACGCCGTCCTCACGCCCGAGCACGTAGCCTTCGAGCGCCTCCCAACCGCTCGTGCAGCGGGCGAGGAACTCCCGGTCGGCGAGTCCGCGGGTGACGAGCACGTGGAGGATACCGAGCATGAGCGCGCAGTCGGTGCCGGGCTTCACCGCCACCCAACGGCTCCCGAGGGCCTGCGCGGTCTTGGGGCGCAGCGGATTCACCGCGATCGTCCTGATGCGCGGATGGTCCTTGAGACTGAGGATGATGCGGGTCGATTCGTGCAGCGTCGTGCTCCAGTCGACGTCGTTCGTGACGAGCGGATCGCACCCCCAGAAGACGATGCGTTCGGCGTGCTCGAGAATCTGCGGCCAGGCGGTGCTCCGCGGGTCCTTCTCACCCAATGCGTAGGGAAGAATCGTCCCGATCGCGGCGGTGGAGTAGCTGTTGCCCGTCTGCACGAAGCCGCCCATCAGGTTGAGGAGGCGCTGCAGAAGGCTGATCGAATTGTTGACCGACCCCGGGCTCTTCCAGCCGTAGGAGCGCCCCCAGACGGCGCTCGGACCCCGCTCGGCGTAGACGCGCCTGATCTCACCGGCCGTCATGTCGAGGGCCTCCTCCCAGGAGACCGGCACGAAGTCGTCCTCTCCGCGCCCGGCTCGACTCGCCGGTCCGGATTCGAGCCACCCGCGGCGCACCATCGGCTGAAGGATGCGCGCCTGCGAGTACGGGAGCTCGGTCAGATCCGCGAGGTTGGACGACGGGGCGGCGTCCGCTTCAAAGGGACGCGCACCCACCAAGCGCCCCTCCTTCGTTTCGGCGTAGAAGAGCCCCCAATGCGAGGCGGTGAGCGTTTCTCGGACGTTGTTCGTCGGCCGGGCGGCGGATTGCTTGGTCATGGAGAGCGTCTATGGACGGGAAGTCTGTTGTCGAGGAGTTCTTATACACCAACGACCGCAGATCCGAAGACCGGCGGCCGATGGGGCGTTATCAGAGTGCGGCGCACTGGAGGCGCGAAAAAGGCGGGCGCGGACCGTCAGGATTCCCGCGGACGACCCGCGCCCCAAACCTCCAAACCGTACTCAAAGAGTGAATCAGAAGGTCGGGAGCACGCCGCCCTTGTATTCCTCTTCGATGAACTTCTTCACTTCGGGCGAGGTGATCGCGGCCTTGAGCTTCTGGAACTTCGGCTCGTTCTCCTCGCCCGTGCGGACCACCACGACGTTGGCAAAGGGCGAGGACTTCGACTCGATCGCGATGGAGTCGTGCGCGGGGTTTAGGCCCGCTTGGAGCGCGTAGTTGGCGTTGATCACGGCGGCGGCGACGTCGTCAAGCGCGCGCGGGAGCTGCGCGGGCTCGAGTTCGTAGAAGGAGAGCTTCTTGGGGTTCTCGACGATGTCCACCGTCGTGGCGAGAAGCGTCGCGCCTTCGCGCAGCTTGATGAGGCCCGTGGACTCGAGGACCTTGAGGGCGCGGCCTTCATTCGTCGGATCGCTCGGAACGGCGATGCGCGAGCCCGTCGGAATGTCCTTGATCGACTTCACCCTCTTCGAGTAGACGGCCATCGGTTCGAGATGCACCGGCACGAGGATGGTGAACTTGAAGTTGTGCTGCTTCGCGAACTCCTCGAGGTAGGGGACCGTTTGGAAGAAGTTCGCGTCGAGCTCCTTGCTGTCGAGCGCAAGGTTGGGCTGCACGTAGTCGTTGAATTCGATCACCTTGAGTTCGACCCCCTCCTTCTCGAGCTTGGGCTTGATGAGGTTCACGATGTCGGCGTGCGGAACGGGCGTGACGCCGATCTTGATCACGTCGGCGGCGAGAGCGCCCGATGAGAAGGAGCCGAAGGCGAGGACGGAGGCGGCGATGGCGCCGGCGAAGGCGGAAAGACGGAGGAAGGCCATGATGACGTTTTCCTTGAAGTACTGCGGACGAAAGGTTTTCCCTGCGGCGGCTCGGTCTTCAGAGGGTCCGATGCGGCCCCGCCCGGGCAATTCGCGAAGGCGGGCGGACGCGTCTGAATCCCCAAGCGGCGTCGACGAGGCGGAGACGCGCATGAGCGTCTCCCGGATGATCCGGCCGGGCGTCGGAAGCGACCGACGACCTGCAGGAGACGAGCGTGTGCACCTTTCCCCAAGCGCCGAAGCGGGCGGACCGAAGGTCACGCCGCAGGTGGGCGCAGCCGGAGAGGATCCGGCGGAAAAGGAGCGCTTGTTCCGGCAGCTTCCAGGAAGACCCCGCGGGCTTCACTGGAGCTCCGCCCCGGGCGGGAGGAATTCCTCCGGGGCGCTCCGCCGACCGCCCCCCGGGCGTCGGCTCGATGAAGGTTACCGGAGCGCCTTCGTTTCGATTCGCCCTTTTGAATGAGCCTTGAGGTATTACGACCCTGCATGGAGAAGCCCCGTAGAAGGTTGTGCTTAGCCGCCCCGCCCAGACCCGTCACCGCCCGCCCGATTCAGTAAGCCCACGGCCCTCGGCTTGATCTTCCACAGTGGGAGAAGTACTCCATCAGGGCATGCCCTTAAGGAAGAACTAGACTTAGTGACTTTCACCATAGGGGATTCTCGACCCTCGCCGAAGCGGCCCGCACGCCGCCCCCGACCCCACGAAGAACTCC
>NZ_DAVZJY010000271.1:0-2765 GCF_052272535.1 Sutterella sp.
CCCCTCGGGGATCCAGAGGCCGGAGACGCCGCAGCCCACCATCGCGGGGGTGTTGGGCATCGCGCGCAGAACGCGGTAGCCGCCGAGCCACCTCGAGAGCGCCGCGGATTCAATCCCCGCCGCAATCGAGAGGGCGGAGCCCGCCGGATTGAGGAGCGCCTTCACGGGCTCCAGGGCCTTCTGCATCGTCTGCGGCTTCACCGCGAGGACGAGAAGATCGCAGGCCATGACCCAGTCGCCGAGCTCCAGATGGGTCTCGGCGCCCTGTGCCGCCAAGGGCGCGAGCTTCTCTTCGTGGTGGTCGACGACGTGCACCGTGAGGTCCGCGTGCTCACCGCGCAGAAGCCCGCCCACGAGGGCCGTTGCCATGTTGCCGCCGCCCAGGAATCCAACCGTCAGCATCCTCTTCTCCTTTATCCCTCTTCCGAGGGGTGTGAATTTGTAGTATTTGACTGCGCCGCCTTCAGCCGCTTCAGACGCGGTTCCCGTAGAACCGTTCGCCGAAGATCGCCCGGCCGATGCGCACCATCGTGGAGCCCGCCTCAACGGCCTCCTCCAAATCCGCGCTCATCCCCATCGAGAGGGTGTCGGCCTGCGGATGCGCCTTCTGGAACTGAGCAAAAAGCGTGCGCATCGCGAGAAGCGGCTTCATCCGCTCTTCGTGCGCATCGGCCGGAGCCGGAATCGCCATCAGGCCGCGCAAACGCACGTTCGGCAGCGCCTCGACGGCGCGGGCGAGGTCTTCGAGATCCTCGGGCTTCACGCCCGACTTCGTCTCCTCGCCGTCGATGTTGACCTCGATGAGGAGGTTGAGGGGCGGCATGCCGGCGGGGCGCTGCGCGCTGAGGCGCTCGGCGATCCGCAGCCGGTCGATCGACTGCACCCAGTCGAAGCGCTCGGCGACGCCGCGGGTCTTGTTCGCCTGCAGCGGCCCGATGAAATGCCATTCGAGCTGGAGTTCCGGATGGTGCTCGCGGAACCAGTCCACCTTGGCGCATCCCTCCTGCGCGTAGTTTTCGCCGAAGGTGCGGGCGCCCAATTCGGCGCATTGGAGCAGCGCCTCGGCGCCAAAGGTCTTGCCGACGGCGAGAAGCCGCACGCTTCCCTCGGGGCGGCCCGCCTTCGCCTCGGCCTCGTGAAGCTCTTTGACGACATGCGCCCAGCGCCCGGGCAGACCCGGCTGAAGTTCGGTCATAAATCCCCTCATTGGAGCACCGCTCGGGCGGAGGCTGCGCCCCTCCCGAGCGGTGCGGCTCGTTCGTGATGGAGACGAAAGTCTACCGCCCATGCACGCGGGCCGCTCCGGGCAGAACGGCGCCTCATCCGCTTCGGAGTACTTCGGTTCGCCGCGCCGGATTTGATGAATGTCAAGAGAATCGTTCGCCTGCGTGCAGCCCCGCGGCGGTTTGATCCTGCGCCGCGGCAGGGGTCTCGACGGACCGCTGCGCCCTCAGGATCACTTTTCGGCCCCGCCGCCCGTCCGCCCCTGCAGCTCTAGGAGTGCGGCACATCGATGAAGATCATGACGCGTGAAAAGACTGAGTATCACAATCCTTTTCGAACTACCGAAATTATTTTCAATGCATTGATGTTTATGAAATTTGCTGAACTCCTCTCCGCAGAAGATCAACACAAAGGATCACGTAGAGATCTCAAAAGTGAAGAGGCGGATACACTCGGAGGAAAGACAACGGCCGCGACATCCCGACACCTTCCGGCCGCCGATTTCCACCCGCGCCCCGCGCGCTCTTGTGCGTCCATGCGCCCTTTTCCCGGAGGTCCGCCATGCTCTCCCGTTCACTCGCCGCCGACCCGAAGCCCGCCACTCCCGTCTGGAGCGCGCTCGTTGAAAAGTCCCGCTCCTGGTTCTCCGAGGAGAAGACCGCGGAGAAGCGCGGGGAGAAGCGCGGCGCCGTCACCTCGGGGATCGCGCCGCTCGACCGGATGCTCCCGGAGGGCCTTCCCACCGCAGGGTTCACGGAGGTGCTGTCGTCCGCCGCCGGGCGGCCGGAATTCCGGCTGATGCTCGCCGCGGCCGCGCGCCTCGAATCCTGCGTCTGGGTGCTGCCCGCGAAAGGCTTCGAGCCCTTTGCGCCGGCCTTCGAGGCGGCGGGCGTGGATCTCACGCGGCAGCTCTTCGTCGCGCCGCCTTCGCCCGAAGCGGCCTTTGAGGCTGCGCGCGAAGCGGCGGCGAGCGGCGAGGCGCGGGCGGTCTTCGCGTGGCTCGCACCCCTCGCGCCGGAAGCGGACCGCCGGGCGGTGCGGCGTCTGGCGCTCGCGGCCGAAACCTGCGGCGCCGCGGTCTACGCCGTGCGGCCGGCGGCTCTGGCATGTCTTCCCGCCGCGGGGAGGTTCCGCCTCCAGCTCACGCCCGCGGACCGCACGACGCTGCGGGTGCGGGCTCTGAAGCGCGGGGCCTACCGCACGCATGCGGCGGAGTGCCTCGTGCCGCTTTCGGACTTCGTCGAAGAGACCTCCGCCGGGACGAACAAAGTGGGCAATGCGAACACTGTTCCCGCCAAGTCCGCCGCCCGCGAACCGTCGCTCTTTCCCGACCCCGTATTCGCCGCCTGACTCCCCTGCGCCGCCGACAGCCCTCTTTGGAATGCTTCTCCCGCCATGATCTCCGCCGTTCTCTTTCTCCCGCAGCTTCTCTTCTCCTCCGTACCGGAACGCCTCGCCCTACATGCGGCCGGGGCGGAGCTTCCCGCCGCGGTGCTTGTTGAAAGCGTCGTCGCCGCGAGGAACGCCTCTGCGGCCGCACG
>NZ_DAVZJY010000272.1:0-2764 GCF_052272535.1 Sutterella sp.
CGCCGGCCGCAGAGCGGGGCCTTGAGTCCCGGCGTCAGGGGAAGGTCCGCGCCGAGCGCGAACCCGCCTTCGAGCCACTCGGTCGAATAGCGAAAGCGCGGCAGAAGAAGAGAAGGAGTGGATGAGGCATTGCGGGCAGACGAATGCCTTTCGGAAGGACTGAGTGAACGCCTTGCGGCTTCTGCGGGGCTGCCGTTCTTCTCCAAACCCGTCGCGGCAAATAAAGCGCGCCTATTTCTGCGGGTTCTTCTTTTGGAAGCGGCGTCACCGGAAGCGGCAGAATCGAATGATTCGCTGGAATCATTTCCGCGTGAATCAGCGTCGATCGGAATGGATGAAACGGGAAAGAAGACTTCACCGACGAGAGGGCTATCAGGCAATGCGGAGGCGTGAACCTCCCAGCGTCGAAATTTTGGTTGAGTCATGACTGACGCGTCCTCTCTGGTGAATATTCTGTTGAACGGCGGGCGGAGAAGCGCTTTTCCACGCCGAGTAGGGGAGGGCTATTCCTTTTTGAGGCGAATACGCTGCGGAAGGCGCTTCTCCGAGAGCAGTAGACCCGCCTCGTCTTCGGCGGGGGCTGCGAGTGATGAGAGGAGGGGAAGGAGCCCGAGAGCATTCAGAACTGCCGCAATGTTGCCGACTGCAACACCTGCGTCACCGTTCTCAATCTTGGAGAGAGTGTTCAATGAAATGCCGGAGCGTTCAGCAACGACGGACTGTGGCAGACGCCGGCGAAGCCGGGCGCCGCGAATGTTCGCACCGAGTTGAAGGAGGGCATCCTCGACGGCGATGGATGGTCTCATAACACGTAGTATCCTAGGAACAAACGCTCAAAAGCATCAGAATTATGCGGATTGTAATCCGTATGACGGCTTATGGCAAGGAGTGGCCGCGGGACGTCTCATCGCCCGTCAAGCCCCGATAAAGTCGGGCTGAGGCATGGGAGATTTTGAGCATAAGACGCAACATCATGGATTTTAACCCAGAATACTCATCGGATTCTGCGTGTTGCGAATGATCGGCAGGACGCCTTCGGACCGGGCGGCGGCGTCCGAGTGGCGATTCATTCCCTCCCTCTCCCCTCCCCGGGGCGGCGATGGGGTCATCGACGGGTTGCCCCCGGAGAAGCGCGGTCAGGCTGAGAAAGGTTTTGTGATTGAAGTGCGCTGCCGACGGCAGATGCTCCGAATTCTGCCTCTGGAGAAATTACCTCGAGTGCGGAAGGCAGAGTCTCTACGCTTCCGGTAGCTGCGTCGATGCGAATGTTTCCCCGGTGGAATAAGTACGCACGACGGGAGTGTTTTCAGAGGATGATCCTTTGCGTCTTCTGAAATGAATCGTCGGAAATGGATTCCCAAAGTTCCGGTGATGATCTGTTGGCTCGAAAGCGTGATTTACCCTTCCGTCCAGTTCCGTCAATTAAACGATGTGGGGAGAGGGGCTTCATTCACTCCAACCCAACTTTCGTTGGAAGGCCAAAGCCGGAAGGTCATTCGGATCGTCCGGATGGAATGAGATGGTGGAGAATTCTCCATTCCATTCACGCTGTGGAGAGAAGTGCTCCGCGCGCTGCATTCTCACCAGTCCATTCATTGGAGTTCATGGTGACGGCCCAGAGGGATGGTACCTGCCGCACCGATCCGTCGCCGGAAGTCGACGGCAATGAAAGGGTGCGCTCCCACCTGTGAGAATGTCTGTGGATTGGATTCTGAGTGGACCGAAAGCGCTCAATGAATGGAGGCGGCTCTTCAACCGCAGCCGCGTTGAAATTCGGGATGCGGCTCGGAGGCCCTGAATTCTACCCTGCTTCCTCAGGTCTGGGGGACGCCGTCTGCGCGCGTTCAAGATGTTCGCCTAGACGTGTTCCCGCGGCGGCAGGCGTCTCCCTCGACGCAGGGTCGAGAGGAAGAATCCGCGGTCCTTTCCGCCGCCTTCGTCATGAACGTTTGACGTCGAACGATTGATGGACTATAGTGCCAATTAGTTCGACATCGAACTAATTATTGATCGAAACTCAAGCACATTGAAAGGAATTTCCATGACCCGAATCGCCGTCATCGGCGCCAACGGCAACGCCGGGCGCCGCATCGTTGATGAAGCCGTGAGCCGCGGCTGGGACGTCACCGCCGTCGTGCGCGGTGAAAACAAGACCGCCGCGAAGCACGTCCTCGTGAAGGACGCTCTCGCGCTCACGAAGGACGATCTCGCCGGGTTCGACGCCGTTGTCGACGCCCTCGGCTTCTGGGCTCCTGAGGATCTGCCGCTCCATACGAAGTCGGTCCTTCACTTCGCCGACCTGCTTGACGGCACGAAGACGCGGCTCCTCGTCGTGGGCGGCGCCGGGAGCCTCTACCTCGACCCCGCGCACACGCAGCAGCTCGTCGACCAGTCGTTCTTCCCGGCGGAGTACCGGCCGCTCGCGAGCGCGCAGCGTGATCAGTTGGCGGCCCTGCGTGCGCGCAAGGACGTCCTCTGGACCTGCGTGTCTCCCGCCGCAGAGTTCGAAGCCGACGGCCCGAAGAAGGGTCACTACGTCCTCGCGGGCGAGGAGTTCTCGACCGACGCCGAGGGCAGGAGCGCCGTGAGCTACGCCGACTATGCCGCGGCGGTCGCGGACCTCATCGCCGAGGGCTCCCACGTCGGCGAGCGCGTCTCCGTGCGCTGGTGAGCGCCTCCCGGAGGCGCTTCCTTCTCTCCGGAACCGCCTTTGAGGGCATCGTCATCAGCTCCTCCACGAAGAAGGGCCTTCCCGGCGAAAACT
>NZ_DAVZJY010000273.1:0-2762 GCF_052272535.1 Sutterella sp.
CAAGTTGTTGATTGCCGAAACGTGTTCCGGATTCCTGGCAAGCTCGTTTGGAATGGTGCCGTTCATCTTGGTGCGCAAGTAGGTCAGGATGCTCAGCCCGACGAAAGTCGTCATAAGAAGACCTTCAAGAGCGGCGCTCGAATGGACGCGGGTGCTCGTGAGCAAATGCTGGAACATGAGCTTGAAAGCCGCTTCCACTTCGTTTCGCTGGCGATACTTGGTAAGCGCATCCATCAGCGAGATGTCGACGTTTCCGACCAGACCAAAGTATCCGAGACCACAGCATTCATAACTCACCCTGGCTTTATCAAGAACCAGATCTCCTTCAGGGGTCACATCGAAGAATTCGAGATTCTTCTTGTCCGCCTGAGATAATGCGTTTTCTTTCTTTCGAGGCCATGCCTTTTCGAAGGCTTCGAGACGATCAAGAAGTTCGTCTGTTTCAGTCATTTCCTTGTTCGGGCTTCTGAAAACATAGGAGTGCACCGTCATTCGATGGCCATTGCCGACAACGACCGTTTCGCTTTTAACGCCATAGCATCGCTGCTGCCTCAAGTAGGTTTGCTGATCGTAAAAATCGCTGTTCTTCTGATCGATGACCTCCCGGACGATTTTCATTGAAGTCTTGGCGCCGATCAGGAATCTGTATCCATCCCGATCCAAGTTGGCAAACTCTTTCTGATCCGGATGCCCGCGATCCATGAGAATCAATGGGGATTTGGCAGAGATGCCGATGTCCGTCCACATCTTGCGAAGATCGTCCAGCGTGTTGATGTCGGAATCATTGCCGGCATAAGCTCGGTAGCAGATCAGGCTGCCGTCCTTGACGTTGATTATCAAAGACACGTTGATCTGAGGTCCGTAAGAACCGTCTGTTCGCTTGCCGACGGCTGCAAGACTGATGTTTTCAGAGTTGCAATCTACTCGTGTGCCCTCGAGGACAAGGATTTTTCCTTCTTCCAAATGGCTTGCACATGCCTTTGCCATTTTGAGAGACAGCGTCTGCTCGTTGCCGATGTTCTGGAAAAACTCAGATGCACGCAGAGAGCTCAGACAGCCGTGGCCAATGAACTTTTGCCGAGTTGACTCCTTGTCTGCAAGGTAGGTTTTGTCTGTTGTAATGGCGGAATGCATGGCCAGATTAACGCAAGCCATGGTCTGCTCAGGATTGTTGTCAAGAACGCTGCCGACATTTTTCAACATGCCGTTCGAATACAAAATCGAGGCACAAATTGCCGTAGCGCCAATAGAAAGCTGCTGATCGCAAGCAATCTCCGAATCGAGACCCACGTCAGCAATTGACTCAACCTTGTTCGCATTGAGCTTTTCGAGAGCTTGCTGGCGCATTGCCGGATTCTTCCAGCGCTCCGGCGGACGATGCTCAAAGTCCGGTTCGTTCTGAACGTAGTACAGGTTAGGCAGAAATTTCTTCCCATCCGGCGACAAGGTTCCAATGTAATCGCGTTCCTGCTTGCGCCTTCTGCCTTCGCGGAAGCAATAGGGGAAATAAACGTACCAAGTACCCTTTAGGCACTGGTACTGCGCATGAGCTGGCAGTCCTTTGATTTCATCCCTGTTCGGGCGGTCTTGTTTTTCAGTTTTGATTCCCCTATCGAGCATTTTGACACCTTATGAGACTGTAGAATATTATACGATCTTTCAAGTTAAAAATCAACCACGGATTTACCACGGGGTTCCAAGTGCCTCACCGATTTCAGCGGTCATCAACTACGATCTACAGCCCGTAAATCCGAGATTTTTGGAATCAGGCTAAAGAGCTTTCGTGAGGGCTTTCGACGACTTTTCGGTTCCTTATCAGACGATTCGGATGCAGAAATACCTCGGATCCGCGTATTCGGTTCTGAATTCGCAGATGCGTCCATCCTGTGCCTTGGCTATGCGGGTGAGGCGGATCAACGGGTGTGAGGGTGCCAATCCCGCTTCAAGCGCCAACGGCAGATCTGCGGCCGCGACGGCATCGATGGTGTCGGCGGCCGAGGCGATGTGAACGCCGCATTCGCGCTCGTAGCAGGCGTATAGCGAGAGATCCGGTCCGCAAAGAAGCAGTTTTTCCTTAGTGAACCCGGAGAAAACATCGGCTCTCAGAAAAATGATGTCGAAGCACGGCGTCAGGCCGTGTGTTTCCGTCATGATGCGGTGAACGGCCAGGACGGGACTGCCGGCAGGTACTGCGAGTTTCGCCGCCGTCCTTTCGTCGGCCGGTATCGTTTCAAACCGCACGACTTGATTGTTGACGTACCGGCAGAGTCTGCCGTCCCGCCGCTCAATGCGCTGATAGCGGTTCCAGTAGCCCGCCGCAGAGAATTTCGACGCATAAATCCCGCCGCCGTGTACGGTGGTGAGGATTTCCTCACGCACAAGATCGTCAACGGTTCTTCGTACGGTTCCCACACCAAAGCCGCTTTCGGCTGCGAGACCTTTGAGCGTCGGCAGTTTTGCGCCTGCCTCCCAGCGGCCGTTGAGCAGCTGCTCGCGAAACCACAGGCGGCAGCGGGAATAGGCGGGAAGCTTCAACATGGTGACAAATCCGTAATTGTGCATACACACTTCAGACGCTCATCCTAGCGCACAACGGCGCCCCTAGTATAGCGTTCGCTAAATAACGCCATTAATAAGTTCGTGGACCTCGCCCATTTTCCCTTTCCAGCGGAAAGGAACGGGGTCCTCGTTACATTCTGCCAGCCACCGTTCGATATGGTTGCGAAGCTCGTCCTTTGAGTTGACTCGCAGCCCTCGAAGGC
>NZ_DAVZJY010000274.1:0-2749 GCF_052272535.1 Sutterella sp.
TCTGCGGGATCGGGCTTGAGCGAGAAGAGCACGACCTCTCCATCAACGTGGCGGTCGGGCGCCCGGGTAATGCGGAGCTCCGTGAGGTTCTCCTGGTCCGGGCCGAAGCGCACGGCGGTCGCGTCCTCACTCAGGTCGCCGTTGATCATGCGGTCGATGAGGCCGAAGGCGAGGAGGTTCGCCGCGGGCTGCATCAGGCCGTCGATATTGATCTCCATCTCGGAGCGCCCGAGCGATCCGAGCCCGTAGGTTGCGATGAAGTGTTCGCCCATCTCCTCGCGCAGGCCGGCGCTCACGACGCAGAGCGACGGGAATTCGCCTTCCTTCAGGGGCTGCGCCGCGTCGACGTAGTAGCCCGCTGGTTCGAGGACGCCCAAGAAATGGACGCCCAGAGGCTCGTTCGTGCGGCAGAGGGCCGCGAGGATCTGCGCGTAGAGCGAGGCGGCGTCCTTCGGGTCGGCCGTGCCCGCGCGCACCGAGAGGTCGATCGACCCCTCGTGGCGCACGAAGAGGGCTTCGGCCTCGCGCGTGTAGACGTTGCGCCGCGCCGCCTGCGCGAGCGAGGCGTCATTGATCCGCCCGCGGGTGAGGACGATCTCACCCTCGATGAAGCCCACTCGGAAGGTGAACCGGTCGGGGTCTTCGGGCGAGCGGTCACGGATCATGAGGCCCCAGGCGCGGGAGAGCTCGTCGGTGAAGGCGTCCTTGCGCAGCTCCAAGCACGTCGCGGGCAGGAGCAGCACCGCATGGAAGACGCCCGGCGTCAGGGCGGGCAGCAGTTCGCGCTCGAAGTTGTTGCGCCGTCCGAGGCGCTCCTCTTCGGCGAGAAGCAGCTGGTAGCCCGTGGGGGCCATGGTCATGAGGCGCGCCTTGAGAAGCTGATACTCCTCGTTCTCGGGGCCGGACTCGCGCAGGATGAGGTGCGCGAGCGGGAAGACCGAGGCGCATTCGGGCGTGGGCGAGACTTCGCACGCGCGGCGGAAGTGCGCCGTCGCGCCCGCCTTGTCGCCCGAGCGTTCGGTCGCCATGCCGAGGAGCCACTCCCGGGTGGAGGCTTCCTCGTCGCTCGTGGGGACGAGCGAATGGGCAAGCTCGAGCGCAGGCTTGGGATCGGCGTTCAGAAGGAGCGCGAGCGTCATGCCTTCGCCCACGGCGAAGGTGCGGTGTTGGGCGGGAATATGCTCGAGCACGCGGTAGGAGCGCCGGCGGCTGCGCCGGCCGAGCCAGTACTTGGAGAACTCCAGCAGGTACTGCGCGTCGCCCGGCTCCCAGTGGTCCGCCATCGGCACCTTCAGGAAGGCGCGCAGGAACGGGAGCTTCGCGAGCCCCGCGTGCTTCTTCTCGCAGCCGGGGAAGAAGGCCGCGAACCATTGGGCGTCTTCGGGCGAAAGGGGCTGCGCCGCAGCGTTCTTCGCCAAACTCCCGCCGGCCTCCTCGGGCTCGTCGTCGGGCGCGTCGGGGCCCTTCAAAAGGGTGACGCCGCCGCCCTCCGTCTCGTCGGACTCAGAAACTTCGTCGATCAGGCGCTCGACGCTCGAGAGGAACTTCTGCATGTCGGCGAGGAAGTCCGCCTGCGCCTTCTCCGTGACGGCGTCCCCCAGGGCGGCGGCCCGTGCGGCAAGATCCTTCGGGAAGCCGCTCATCAAATCGGTTCCAGCGGCCGCGCCTTCGCCCGACTCGGCTTCGCTCTGCGAGGCGTGCTCGAGGAGGCGCGTGAGGTTTTCGGTCACGGCGTCGACTTCGGGCGGCGTCTCCTCATCCGGGGCGCCTTCGACGGGAGCGGCTTCAGGTGCACCCTCCGAGGCGGCCTCGGCCTCGGCTTCCGCTTCAGGCACCGGCGCAAAGGCGTAGGAGAGCTCGAGCGGCCCGAAGAGCGTCCGGGCGGCATCTTCGAGCATCTCCGCGGCGACGCGGGTCTTCACGTCCTCGCGCATCGGTCCGGTGACGAAGGCGCCGAGAATCTTCTCCGCCGCGCGGTCGTCAATGAGCGGCACGCCCACGACCGGGCCCGAGGCGCAGTCGACCGCGGCCGAGCCGCCGAACCAGATGAGCGCGTCGGCGTGGTCCTGGCCGATGAAGAGCCGGTCGATGCGGTCGCGCAGGGGAGCGAGTTCCTCGCGGGCGATCTGAGGCCCCCAGGGCGAGAGCATTTCGGGCGCGTGGCGGATGAGGCTCACGAACCGGCGGCGGTCCCAGCCGTCGCGCTTGATGCTGTCGCCCAAGGTGAGCGCCATCAGGAATTGATCGGTGCGCAGCTCCGTGTGGAGCGGGAAGTGCCGGCAGAGGAAGTCCTCGAACGCCGGTTCGAGCTCGGCCCAGGTCATCCAGTCCACGATCGGGGCTTCGTCGGGGAGGTCGACGACGAACCCCGTCTCGATTCCGCGGGCGTGGAAGTGCGCGGCGATCCGCTCCGCGGCGGCCAGCCTCTCGGGCGTCTTCCATTCGGCGCCGACCGCGAAGAGAACCTTCCGCAGGGGCACGTCCGCCGTGGGAAGGCGCATCTCGTCGATCCACTGCTCGACGCCGTCTTGACCGAGAAGAAGCGGCCGGTAGCCCGGGAACGCCCAGGCCCCGCGGCCGGGTTGGCCGTTGACGCCTTCGTCCGCTGCGGCGTGCCGGAGAATCTCCGCGGCGTCGGCGACGCTCCGGGCCATCACGCCCCAGCCGCCGAAGCGCCAGGAGGGCGCAAACCCTTCGATCGAGGTGAAGATTCCAGGACTCGCGCGGAAGCTCGCGAGGCCGTGAGAGA
>NZ_DAVZJY010000275.1:0-2709 GCF_052272535.1 Sutterella sp.
TAGTGCTCGGCGACCCCGCGCCCCCAGGCGGCGGCGCGCTCCTGCGCGCCCTCGTCGGCGCGGGAACTGCGCACGTCACCCTCACGCAGATAGGGCACGGCCGCGACGCCGAGGACCGGAGCGCCCGCGGCGTCCTTCAGGACGAAGCACTCCTCCTCGGTGCGACTCCCGGCGACGAAGGCGCCGAGGGCCTCGAGCACCGGACGCGCCGCGCGCAGGAAGTACTGCGAGTCGTGGTTGCCCGCCGTCACGACCACCTGCTTCACGCCCGTCTGCGGAGCGCGCGCGAGGAAGTCGTAGTAGAGGCGCTGCGCCTCAGCCGAAGGCATCGTCGTGTCGAAGACGTCGCCCGAGAGCAGCACCAGGTCCGGACGGCGCTCGGCCATCAGGCCGAGGAGCCAGTTGAAGAACGCGGCGTAGTCCTCCCGCCGGTCGATGTCGGCGATCGGACGGCCGAGGTGCCAGTCGGAGGTGTGGAGGATGCGGATGGGGTCGGGCATTGCACTTCAGTCCAGCGGGTTCACGGGAAGGTGCAGTTTAGCCCGGGAATGCGCCGCTTTCAGACGCTTCCGAGCCGGCTCATCTGATAGAGGCTGGCTATGGATGAAGACTGCTTCGAGGAGCCCGGAACGTCATTCAGGGCGTCTCAGAGGAATGATCGGAAGGCGCAATCAGCCGCGCTGCGGCGCCGCGCCCGTCTTGCGGGCGAGCTCGACCGCGCGGTGGGCCTTCGCCTCCTGCGCGGCCGACGTCCCGGCGATGCGGCCGAAGACGAGCGCGTCGATGAGGCCGAGGTTGTCGAGGCGCTGCCGGCCCCAAATGCCGCCCGCGGTTTCGCCCGCGGCGAAGAGTCCCGGAATCGGGCTCCCGCGGCGGTTGAGGGCGCGCGCCTGCGTGTCGATGCGGATGCCGCCGGGCGTGCTGTGGTAGGCCGGGCGCACTTTGATCGAGTAGAAGGGGGCGTCCACGAAGGGAACAGACGGCAGCGACCTCGGGTACGCCGCCCCGTCGGTGCAGCGCGTGCGGCGGCACGCGTCGAAGGTGTAGTAGAGCGCGTCCTCGTCGACGCCGATCGAGCGGGCGAGTTCGAGGATCGTTGGGTCTGCGCGCATCGCCAGGGGCGAAAGAAGGTCGCTCTGGAGCCGCCGCGCGAGCGTGATGGTCGAGTCCGCGACCAGCCACGCGCAGGCGTCCTTCTGCTCGAGGATGGCGTTCGAGACCACCTCCGACGCGGCGAGTTCGTTCACGAACCGGCGCCCCTCGCGGTTGATGAGGACGGCGCCGCTGCGGCGGAGCGCCATCGGCACGATCACGCCCGAGAGCGCCTCGGTCGTGGGCTGCAGCACCACCGCATCAAGGTCGCAGAAGGCCGCGCCCATGCCGTCGGCAAGCCGCAGACCGTCGCCCGTGGCGGAGGCCGTGTTGGTGGTCATGAGGCGTGCGGGCGCATCGGGGCAGAGGCGGTTCACCGCCTCGAGGCTCCCGGCGAAGCCGCCCGTGGCGATCACCACCGCACCAGCATCGACGCAGGCGCAGCGGCCGAACCCGTCCTTCGCGTGGACCTGCAGTCGCCCGGCGTCAAGCCCCCCGGTGATGTTCTCCGCGCGCGTGCGGGTGATCACGGGGATGCCCAACTGCTCGACGCGGTAGAGAAGCGGGCGCATCACTTCGCTGCCCAAGGGCTCGCCCGAGGGCGGCCGGTACTCCCAGACGTGACGGTAGCCCCAGCGCGCCTCACGTCGCGGCAGATCGCAACCGATCGCCATCAACCATTCGAGCGTGTCGTCCGAGCGGTCCACAAGGAGGCGCTCGAGTTCGGGGCGACCCGTGCGGCCGCGCTCGAGCATCTCTTTGAGGAGCTTCGTGCGGTCGGCGCGGATCTCCTGCGCCTCGACGCGGCTCTTCGCGCGCTTGACGTCCTCGAGCGAGGAGACCGCCTCGTCGGCCAAGAGCGTGTTGCCGCCCACGAGCGGCATCTTTTCGAGAACGAGCACGCACGCGCCCGCCTCGTGGGCGCTGATCGCGGCGGCAAGCCCCGCGCCGCCCGCTCCGATCACGCAGACGTCGCAGGTGATCACCCCTTCCTTGTGGGGCGCGGTACAGCCGGCCGCGTCCATGCCCCAGGCGCGGGAGAGCGCCCCGGAAAGCCCCCCGAAGAGGAGGCCCGAGCAACCGGCGAAACCGGCCTTCTGGAGAAAAGTGCGGCGCGACGAGTTGTGCGGCATGACGAAGATGCTCTCGGGGGGGGGAGCGACCGCCCCTAAAAAAGGCGGGCGGGCGTTCTCCAAAAAGAAGGGGATTACGAGCGGGGCATTCTACTCAGAGGGAAAACCCTGATCCACGAAACAATGATAGCAAAGGCGCTGCGCAAGAACGATTCCGGACGACAGCGCGCCCCCTGCGGCACCGGCCGCCGCCTCCCCCGCCCTGCAGGAGAAGCCGCGGCGACAAACGACTTCAATGGCCGATGCGCCGGACCTGCGCCGCCCCGCGGCCTCCGGCCCGTTTTGGAAGTGACGATTTATTGATTTATGTCAATTGTGTAAGCCTGTCATTGAGATTCGTCAAAGCCTTTCGCTATTCATTGCCAGAATAGCGTCCATGCATGAAGGAATCGGAGGAGAGCAGGTAGTAGGACGGCTTCACTACCCTTCCATGGGTATTTTTCCCTCCGCAGTTGGTCGGGCGGAATCCCGCCCCTCCCTAGTC
>NZ_DAVZJY010000276.1:0-2707 GCF_052272535.1 Sutterella sp.
TTTTTTTCGGACGTCCCGCGGCGGGGTCTCCCGCTCCGAGGCGTTCTCGACTCCCTTCGCCTTCACCATGACGGTACCGTCCCCCACCCCTTCTCCCACAGGCGCATCGTCCGTCCGGCGCGTCTGCGCCTTCGATCTGCTCTCGACCGTGGTGCTCTGCCTCGACGCCCGAGGGGGCATCACGACGGTGAACGCCGCGGCCGAGACGTTGATCGGCCGCACGCGGCGCGCGCTCGCGGGCGAGGCGGCGGCGGAATTCTTCGACGAGGCGGCCGGGTGGTTCGGCGACGGTCCCGCGGCGCTCCCCGAGGGCGGCCAGCCCCTCGCCTACAGCTTCGTGACGGAATTCCACCGCGGGCTCCTCGCCCCCGTCCGGGTGCGTGCGGTGCTCTCGACCGTGACGGAGGACGCTCCCGCGGCGGGGCTCCCCGAGGGGACGGCCTACATCATCGAGGCGACGGAGCTCGAAGACGCGCTGCGCGCCGAGCGCGACGCGATGGAGACGAGCCTGAGGGCCGCGAACAGCGAGCTCCTGAGGAACCTCGCCCACGAGATCAAGAATCCCCTCGGAGGGATCCGCGGCGCGGCGCAGCTCCTCGAGAGCGAGCTCGTGCGCGACGAAGACCGCGAATGCACGAGCGTGATCCTCGAGGAGGCGGCGCGCCTGCAGGCCCTCGTGGACCGGCTGCTCGCGCCGTACCGGGCCGCGCAGACGAAGGAGCCGATCAACATCCACGAAGTGCTCGAGCACGTGAAGAGCCTGATCGGCCTTGAATTCAGCGCCGGCCTCACGATCCGGCGCGACTACGACATCTCCGCGCCGCCGGTCGTGGGCGACCGGGGGCGGTTCATCCAGATCTTCCTCAACCTCGCGCGCAACGCCGCCGAGGCGATGAGCGAAGAGCGCGCCCACGGCCGCGCGCAGTTGGTGATGAAGACGCGCATCGCGCGCGACGTGCTGCTCTCGGGCGCGCGCGTGCGGCTCGCGCTGCGCGTGGACGTGATCGACAACGGACCGGGCGTGCCGCCCGCGCTGCGCGAGCGGATCTTCTTCCCGCTCGTCACCGGGCGCGCCGAGGGCTCGGGGTTGGGGCTCTCCCTCGTCAAGGCCTTCGTCGAGGAGGCGGGCGGGGCGATCACCCTCGAGAGCCGGCCGGGACGAACGGACTTCACGGTGCTCCTGCCCCTTGAGCGGGGCGCCGGCAGGACGCAAAGAACAAAGGCCCAATAGAGGCGCCCGGCGGCGCAGACGGCTCCACCCCTATGCGGCGCGCGCGGCGGACTACCGGGCACGGAAGGAATCCAAGATGCTTGACGACCAGAACATTCATTCGACCGAAGAGACGGGTGCGCAGCCCGTCTGGGTGATCGACGACGACAGGGCGATCCGCTGGGTGTTGCAGCGCGCGCTCGCGCGCGAAGGCGTCGGCTGCCGGCTCTTCGAGCGCGGCCAGGACGCGCTTAACGCGCTCGAGGCGATGGCGGCGGCGCACGAACCGCTCCCCCTCGTCCTCGTCTCCGACATCCGCATGCCGGGCCTCTCGGGTGTGGATCTCCTTGCAAAGGTGAAGGCAGTCGCGCCCGACCTGCCCGTCATCATCATGACGGCCTTCTCGGACCTCGACAGCGCCGTCTCGGCCTTCCAGGGCGGGGCGTTCGAATACCTGACGAAGCCCTTCGACGTCAACAAGGCCGTCGAGCTCATCAGCCGCGCGATGGAGGACGCCCGCCGCCGCACGGCCGCTGCGGGCCGCGAGGCCGAGCCGCAGCCCGCCCCCGCGGAGGCCGAGCGCCAGGTGCCCGACCTCATCGGCCAGGCGCCCGCCATGCAGGAGGTCTTCCGCGCGATCGGCCGCCTCTCGCAGAGCAACGTCACGGTGCTCCTCACGGGCGAGTCGGGTGCGGGCAAGGAGGTGGTCGCCCGCGCAATCTGGAAGCACAGCCGCAGAAGCCGCGCCCCCTACATCGCGATCAACATGGCGGCGATTCCGCGCGAACTCCTCGAGAGCGAGCTCTTCGGCCACGAAAAGGGCGCCTTTACGGGCGCTACGGCGACCCGCTACGGGCGCTTCGAGCAGGCCAAGGGCGGCACGCTCTTTCTCGACGAGATCGGCGACATGCCCATGGAGCTGCAGACGCGCCTCCTGCGCGTGCTCTCGAACGGGTACTTCTACCGCGTGGGCGGGCATCAACCGATCAAGGCCGACGTGCGCGTGATCGCCGCGACCAATCAGAACCTCGAGGAACGGGTGCGCAACGGCCAGTTCCGCGAGGACCTCTATCACCGCCTCAACGTGATCCGCCTGCGGCTGCCGCCCCTGCGCGACCGCGTCGAGGACATTGCGCCCCTGACGGCGCACTTCCTCGCCGTGGGCGCGGGCGAATTGGGCGTCGAGCCCAAGACCCTCACGCGCGAGGCCCTCGCCGTGATCGAGCGCTTCCCCTTCCCGGGAAACGTCCGCCAGCTCGAAAACCTCTGCCGGTGGCTCCTCGTGATGGCCCCGTCGCAGGAGATCCGCGCCGAGGACCTGCCCTACGAAATCCGCCATGCGGAGGCGGCGGCCGCCGCCCATCCGGAGGCGCTTGAAGCCCGTCCCGCCCCCGCGCTTTCGGGCGAAGGCTTCGGGACCACGCCGGTCGAGCCGCCCGCAGTGGCGCCCGCGGCGGCGCATCCCGCCGCCGGCTGGACGGAAATCCTCTCCGCGCA
>NZ_DAVZJY010000277.1:0-2682 GCF_052272535.1 Sutterella sp.
GGCCGGATCTGCGGGTCGAAGGCCGCCGGGGCGGCCGCAGCCGCATCGGCGCGCTTCGTCCGTTCGGCTGCCGGATAAAAGCGCGGCGTCACTTCGCCCACCGACCGCCCGAATTGCCCGAGCCAGTCCATCAGCGCGGCGGCGCGCACGGCGCCTAGTCCTGGGAAGGTGCGGTGCCAGTTGGGGCCCAGGGCCGCCGCGCACTCGTAGAGGTCCTCGACCGTGACGATTTCCGTCTTCGCGAAGGGGGCCGCCCAGTCGGGCGCAAGGAGCTTCGCGAGCGGATCATCCGCGCGCAGCGTGCGTTCGGGCAAGGTGGGTGAGGCGTCTGACGTAGGAGACATGGCGGAGGGAAGGGCGATGCGTCGGATTCAACCGCCTAATATATACGGACGCTGCAGAGGGCGCTTCCGCGACCGGTTTGAAGCCGCTCCCTCCGGCCCCATGATTTCCATTCCGCCCAACGATTCAGGAACGAGGTCCGTCACATGCCGAGGCGCCCGAGCCCTACGCCGCTTCCGTCCGCTCTTTCGAGCACCCTCCGCCGCAGGTCCGCGCGCCGCATCGGAGCGCTTCTCTGCGGCGTCGTGCTTGCGCTCTCCGGAGCGCTTCCCGCCGCGGCCGCCACAAGCTCCTTCATCGGCATGGGCGCCTCGACGGGCACGCCCTCGGGGGACGTGCAGGCGGCGATCATGCCGGTACTCCACTCGATGGAGGAGCCCGCGAGCGTGCGCGGGGCGCACGTCAACCCCCGCGACCTCTTCAGCGTCCCGGTGACGGCCGCGTTCCCGCGCAAGATGCGCATCGGCATCCAGGCCTCGCTCGGCTTCACGATGCGCGCGAGCTGGCTGAAGTACACCGTCGAGGAGATCCGCTACGTCTTGGGGAGCAACAACGTCGAGATTCTCTGGCTCGACGACCGGTCGTTTGAGCTCGGCGCCGAGAGCCGGCAGCTCGACTTCATCCTCGCCGACGCCGACCGCTTCGCCCTCACGCAGAGCACCGGCGCCTACGAACCGGTGGCGAACTTTCTGCCCATTTCCGCGGGTCGCGCCGAAGACGCGCAGGCGGGCGTCTTCTTCACCCGGCGCGGGCGGTCCCTGTCGTCCCTCGCCTCTTTGGGCGGCTCCGACGTGACCTTGGCGGCCCTCAATTCCGAGCAGCTCGCCGCCTGGAAGGCGCCGGCCGCGCAGATGCATCTCCTCGGCTTCAAGGAGGCGCAGCTCGAGGAGAAGACCACCTTCTACGGCTTCTCGCCCGAAGCGGTGCTCCACGGCGTCCTCTCAGGAGCGCAGACGGCGGGCGTGCTCCCGGCGTGCCTGCTCGAGCAGTTGGAGGGCGAGGGAAAGGTCTCGATCTCCCGGGATCTTTCGATTCTCAGTCCGAGAACGGACGACACGCTGCGGTGCATGCACTCGACCGTCACCTATCCGGGCTGGACCTTCGGCGCCCTGAGCACGGTGGATCCGACCTGGAAGAAGGCGATGACGACGATCCTCTTCTCGACGTCGAGCCTCGCCTACGGCGGCGAATGGGCGCTCCCCGCCGTGAACCGCTCCGTCTACGACCTCTTTTATGAACTCAAGATCGGCCCCTACGAGCACCTCGCCACCTGGAGCCTCAACCGGTTCCTGCGCGAGAAGGCTGAATACCTCGCGCTCGCGCTCCTCGCCGCCTTCCTCATCGTCACCTACGTCGTGAGCCTTTCGATCCTGGTGCGGCGCCGCACGCGCGCGCTCACCGAAGCGCTCGAGGAGCGCGACGTGATCGAAGCGGAGGCCGCGCAGTCGCGCCAGCACATCGCCAATCTCGAGCGCACCGGCATCGTCGGGCAGATGTCCACGATCATCGCGCATGAGTTGAAGCAGCCCCTCGCGGCGATCGTCAACTTCGCCGGAAGCCTCAACCGCCGCACGCAGCAGGGGAAGTTCGACCCGAAGGCCTTCACGTTCGCCCTGGGCGAAATCCTTGCGCAGGCAGAACGCGCCAACGAAATCGTCAACCGCGTGCGCGCCTACGCCAAGCACGACTATCCGCCGAGAAAGGTCGCCGACCTCTACGACGTGGTCGGCAACGCCATCACCACCTTCCGCCGCAGCCGGCAGACGAACGCCGAGGTGATCGTGCGCGTCAACAAGGGTTCGCGCGCCGAGGTGGACGCCTGGGAGATCGAGCTCGCCGTCCTCAACCTCATGAAGAACGCCGCCGACGCGATCTCGGGCGTCGATTCGCCGAGAATCGAGGTGACGCTCGTTCCGCAGGACGAGAAGACCTGGGCGCTCTCGGTGGGCGACAACGGCCCGTATCTCGAGGACGAACAGATCGCCAACCTCTTCAAGCCCCTGCAGACCACGAAGGGGGCGGGCGGCATGGGGCTCGGGCTTTCTATCGTCTCCTCGATCGCCGAGCGTCACGCCGGGCACGTCACGGTCGCGCGCAACGGCGCGTGCGGCCTCAAGTTCACGATCACCTTCCCGCGCGAGCCCGGGCTCGTCGAAGACCTCGCCGACGACATGCTGCCGCCCAAGATGCAGGTCTTCCACGGGGCCCCCGGAGCCTCCGCCGCCGCTGCGGACGCCTCCGCGGCCAGTCGCGGCGCGTCGGGCGAGGCGGTGCGCGAAGGCGTCGAGCGCGCCTGGCCGCGCCCTGAGACCGCCCAGTCGCTCGACAAGGAAAATACGC
>NZ_DAVZJY010000278.1:0-2665 GCF_052272535.1 Sutterella sp.
TTGCTGCGGCATCGCAGCGAAGTCCGGACATGAAGAAGGCGGCTGCGGGAACGGGAGCTCACGCCCTCCGTTCCCGCAGCCGCCTTCAGATGGCCGGGCGGGTTGGGCTCCACACACCTGCCCCCGGAGGGGAGTCCGGGCGAGGACGTGAAGCCTTGTTCGTCCTTATTCGGCATTCTTCTCCTGGCCGGCCTTCAGAAGATCGCGGATCTCGCGCAGGAGCTTGAGCTCCTCCTCGCTCACGGGAGCAGGAGCAGGAGCAGGAGCAGGAGCAGGCGCCGGAGCGGGAGCCGGAGCCGGCTCGGCCGCCTTCTTCTCCTCCTCCTTCGCGTGCGACATCAGGCGGTCGGCCTCCGCGGCGATGCGGGCGCGGGCGGTGACCACGATCTTGATGAGCCAGAAGACGGCGAAGGCGAGGAGCAGGAACTGCACGACCGCCGTGAGGAAGGCGCCGTAGCCGAAAACCGTGGCGCCCGCCTTGGTGAGGGCCTCATAGGTCTGCGGACCCGTGTAGCCCGCCGGAGCGTCCTTGAGGACGACGAAGAGGTTCGTGAAGTCCGGACGGCCGACGAGCACGCCGAGGATCGGGTTGATGATGTCCTTCACGAGGCTGTCCACGATCTTCGAGAACGCGGCGCCGATGATCACGGCGACGGCGAGGTCAAGGACGTTGCCTTTCGAGATGAAGGCTTGAAATTCCTGGAAGAACTTGCGCATTTCGGGATTGACTCCTCTTAGTTTCTTTATTGCGTGTTGCGGGCTTGATGCGCCGCGCCTTCGGCCTTGAGGGCGGACGAAGGCGCGGCGCCGTGGATCTTATTTTCCTCCAAACCGCCCGGAACCGTGCGCCTGAAGCGGCGCGCCCGAGCGTGAGCGGACCGCCACTGCCCGCGCAGGCGCTTCATCCGCCCTCCGGGGCGCCCGGGCGAGCGCCTCCCGCATCGCCTGCGAGAGGCGGTCCTTCTGCGCCTTCGTGAAGCGCAGCGACTCACGCACCTTCCGAGCCGTCCGTCGCGCCGTGGCGGCGTCCATCACGCCCGAGACGGTCGCCCGGAGAGAAGCCGCTTCGCTCTCCTCCCACCCGTCCACGAAGCATTCGGCGAGCATCCAGGCGAGCCCCATCGAGACGTAGTACGACCGCCTGGCCGCGGTGAGGACGCGGGGCGCGAGCGCCGCCGCAAGGGACGCCCGAACGGCGGGACGCCGCGCGAAGTTGCAGAGGAGAAGGACGAGCCCAAGGCGGATCGACCAGTCGTCGTCCGCGTTGAGAAGCCGCCCGATCCAGGCGCGCGCGGCCGCTTCGTTCTCCTTCATGTCGGGGAAGACCGACCCCAGGAGGTCGCAGGTCGCCCAGTTGTCGATGAGACGGATGAGCTCCTCGGCGCGGGCGACGCGCTCCGTGAACTCAAGGCCGGGCTCCGTCGCGACGACGAGCCCCGCAGCCATCACGACCTCCTGAGGAAGCGCCCGGGGCGCGGCGCACACCTCGCGAAGAAGCGCCCTGCCGTCGCCGCGGCGCACCACGCCGGCGGCGGCCCTGCGCACGTCCACCTTCGGCACGCCGATGCGGTTCTTGACGCCCGGCATCATCTTCCCTTGGGTGTCGTAACTTCGCGGACGGGCGGCGTGGATGAGTTCAAGATGGAGGGCGTCGAGGATCGCGGGCATAGCGGAGGCTCCTGATGATGGGAGATGGAGGGACGAGATGCCCGAGCATAACCGGAGGCCGGCCGCTGCACGCGCCGCCACCCCCGAAATCCCGCATGCGCGCACCGCGGACCTCATAGGTAGAATGTGCAGCACCGTCCCGACGGCATCCCCTGCGTCTGCAGCCGAGGCGGCCTCACTCAAACGACCAGATCAAAATCATGACTACCGAAACCCCTCTTCCGGCAACCGCGCCGGCTGCCGCGCCGAAGAAAAAGCCCGGCATCGTCGCCTACATCTCCTTCTTCCTCGCCTGCGCCTTCTTCTCGGGCACGCTCATCACGGACCAATGGTGGGGCATCTTCGACTACACCGTGCTGCTCGGCGACTTCGGCAGCCTCGTCTCCAAGGTGACGAACAACGGCGGTGAGATTGTCACGCAGATGGCGAACTTCCGCGGCAAGGGCGGTTCGGGCGCGATCGACGGCTTCATGTTCGCGCTCGCCCTGGTGCCGACCATCATGTTCGCGACGGCCATGATCGCGATCTTCGAGCACTACGGCGCGCTCGACGCGGCCGAGCGCATGCTCAACCCGATCCTGCGCCCGCTCATGGGCCTGCCGGGCACGTGCTCGCTCGCCATCATCGCGTCGCTGCAGTCCACCGACGCGGGCGCTGTCCTCACGCGCACGCTCAAGGACTCCGGTGAAATCACCGAGAACGAGACCTACATCTTCTCGGCCTTTCAGATGACGGCCGACGCGGCGATCGGCAACTTCCTCGCCACCGGCATCGTCTTCTTCTCGCTGCGCGCAGCGGACGGCTCGCTCGTGGTGCCCACCACGATCGGCGTCTGCCTCGGCGTGATTCTCCTCGGCAAGGTCTTCGCCGCCAACGTGATGCGCCTCCTCCTGATCCGCAGCAGCCGCAAGGCCGCGGCCTGACGCTTAAGGGGCGCTCCCCCCGGACCCTGAAGCCGGTCGAAAGGACCCGCCGAATACGCGGGTTCCCCGACCGG
>NZ_DAVZJY010000279.1:0-2662 GCF_052272535.1 Sutterella sp.
CGAAGGATCGAAATCTTATAGAAGTCTTTCCTTCTTGTCAAGAGCGATTTGAAGAATTTTTTTTTTGATTCGTTCGCGTCGTTCCTGATTTTTGCCGCTTCGTTTCGAAGCAGGAGGCGAATTATGAAGATGCTCGAGGCGTTTGTCAAGAGCATCGCAAAAAAATCTTTCGCCGCCCCCTCATGCGAACGCCCCGCAGGGCGACGGAGCCGCTGCGGGGCGTTTGTTTGTCGGGATCAGAGCGCGCGGATGCGGCCTTCGGCCTCGAGCTCCTTCCTGCGGGATTCTTTGAGGACGTTCACCCAGACGTTGGTGCGGCCGGTGCTGTCCTCCTCGAGGTACACGCCCTGGAGTTCCGGGCTAAAGCCCGGGAACCGGTTCACGCCTTCAGCGAGCGCCATAAAGTATTCGAGCACCGGGCCGCCCCAGACCTCACCCGGGACGCAGCAGATCACGCCCGGCGGGTACGGCAGCGCCCCTTCGAGGGCGATGCGGCCGGCGGCCTCTTCGAGCGGGATGTACTCGGCGTTGCCGCGCATGAACTCGAAGTGCGCCTGCTGCGCGTCCATCACCGCCTTCGGGAACGAGCTCTCGCGGAACATCGCCTTCTGCAGGCGCTTGATGTCGAACTCGCGGCAGTAGTCGTGCATCTCCTGGCAGAGCTCGCGGATGCGGTAGCCCTCGTAGCGGTCGGCGTGCTCGCGGTAGACCTGCGGAATCACGTCCTTCATGAGCGCGTCGGTCTCGAGAAGCTTCTCAAAGCGCGCGATCTGCGTTGTGAGGGACGAGATCTTGGCGGTCGTCTGCGAGGGCGTCAGGAGGAAGAGAATCGAATTGAGGTCGCACTTCTCGGGCACCACGCCGTGGGCGCGCAGGTAGTTCGCGAGAATCGTCGCCGGAACGCCGAAGTCCTCGTACTCGCCCGTGTCGGTGTCGATGCCGGGCGTCGTGAGGAGAAACTTGCAGGGATCCACGAAGTACTGGTTTTCGCCGTAGCCCTCGAAGGCATGCCAGCGCGCACCGGGCTTGAACTGGAAGAAGCGCAGGTCCTGCGCGATCGTCTCGGTCGGGTAGCTCTCCCAGGGGCGGCCCATCACGGTGGGCGGCACGAAGGGCTGGATGTAGCTGCAGGTGCGCTTGATCTGCTTGCGCGCCTCAATGCCGATCTTCACGCACTCGTGCCAGATGCGCTGGCCCGACACGCCCGAGTGCATCTTCGCGTTGATGTCGATCGAGGCGAAGAGCGGATAGAAGGGCGAGGTGGAGGCGTGCAGCATGAAGGCGTTGTTCACCTGCTTGTGGGTGACGTAGCGCGCCTGGCCGCGCACGTGCGCGTCCTTCTTGTGGATCTGCGAGGTCTGGGAGAAGCCCGCCTGCTGCTTGTGCACCGACTGCGTGACGAAGATGCCCGGATCCTCGGGCTTGAGATCGAGCAGCAGCGGCGAGCAGTCCTTCATCATCGGGATGAACTGCTCGTAGCCCACCCACGCGGAGTCGAAGAGGATGTAGTCGCAGAGGCTCCCGATGCGGTCCACCACCTGGCGGGCGTTGTAGATCGTGCCGTCGTAGGTGCCGAGCTGAATCACCGCGCAGCGGAAGGGCCGGTCGCGCTTCGCGCGCTCGGGGTCCACCTCAGCGGCGCGCCGGCGCAGCTCCGCCTCGTCGAAGCAGTGGTTGTCGATGCCGCCGATGAAGCCGTAGGGGTTGCGCGACGTCTCGAGGTAGACCGGACGAGCCCCGGCGAGCACGAGCGCGCCCTGGTGGCAGGACTTGTGGTTGTTGCGGTCGAAGAGCACGAGGTCGCCCGGGGTGAGGAGCGCCGAGAGCACAACCTTGTTGGAGGTCGAAGTGCCGTTCAGAACGAAGTACGTCTTGTCGGCGTTGTAGACCTTCGCCGCGTGCGCCTGCGCCTCGTATGCCGCGCCCGCATGGATGAGCAGGTCGCCCATGTCCACGTCGGCGTTGCAGAGGTCGGCGCGGAAAATCGTCTCGCCGAAGAAGTTCGCGAATTCACGGCCGGCCGGGTGTCGGCGAAAGAAGGCGCCGCCCTGGTGGCCCGGACAGTCGAACTGCTCGTTCGCGGTGCCGACGTAGCGCCTGAGGCTGCGGAAGAAGGGCGGGAGAATCTTCTCCTCGTAGCCCGTCGCGGCGTCGATGAGCTGCCGCACGAAGAAGGGCTCCTCGCTCGGATCGTCGTTCACGACGCCCATGCAGCGGCCGATCCATTCATCCGGGACGTAGCGGCCGCGCTCGACGAAGATGAAGATCGGGATCCCGAAGCCGTAGCCGTCCACCCGGTCGAGCCAGCCCGTTTCGGCATCCTCGACGGACATGAGCACGACGCCCGTTTCGGTCATCTCCGCTTCGGAGAGCCGCACGACCTGCCGGTCCTTGGGAAAGTTCTTGAAGGTGACGTTGTCGCTCACGGCGATGGCAAGCTTCTGCATGACCTGATGTTCCTCTCGAGGAAGAAGGACTGCGGGAGTCCGGAAGTTCGCGCGTCCGCTCGCCTTTGAATCGGGTGGCGGAGACCGGCGCGAAGTATATCGGCGAAACGGGCCGTTTCCACGCGCATTTTCCCGCAATCCGAACGCGGATGCGGGAGTCCTTCGACGCCTGAAGACGGTCGGGCCGCACATGCCTGCGAGAGGCGCGTGCGGCC
>NZ_DAVZJY010000280.1:0-2653 GCF_052272535.1 Sutterella sp.
CATCCGGTCAGCGTCAGCGCGAGCGCCTTCCCCGCGCACGCGGGGATGTTTCTGACGTGTGGGGTTTCGATTCGGATCAGCGTCGGCCTTCCCCGCGCACGCAGGGATGTTTCCGGCACGCAGCTTTGGATGATCAGAAACCTCGCGTCTTCCCCGTGCACGCGGGGATGTTTCTATGATTAATTAGTGCTATAGGAGTTTTAGATGAGAAAATATCTCTTTAGAATAACAAAAGATATGTTTCCAATGGTTCGCGATCGTTATCCTTACATATATTTGGAGCACGGGCGATTGGAAATTGACGACAGCAGTGTAAAGTGGATAAGTAGCCAAAATGAAATAATTCGTTTGCCGGTTGCTGTAATCAATTCAATTTTTCTTGGTCCGGGGACGAGTGTTACGCATGCGGCTGTATCTGCCGTGAGTGCAGCTGGTTGTACGATATGCTGGATTGGCGAAGAAAGTCTGAAATTTTATGCGTATGGAATGCCGCCTACGGCAGATACGCGGACGCTCTATCGACAGGTCAAATTGGCCATGAATGATGATACGCGCGTTAAAGTGGCTAGAAAAATGTTTGGTATGAGATTTGTTGAAACTGATCTGCATGACAAGAGTCTGCAGGCGTTGATGGGGATGGAGGGCCAAAGAGTTAGAGCAATGTATGCTGATTATGGTGAACGGTATGGCGTGCAATGGAATGGAAGGAGGTATATTCCGGGAAAATATGAAAGAAGCGACGCGGTCAACAAATGCCTAACGCTGATCAATGGGCTTTTGTATGGTGTTCTGACATCTGCAATTTTGTCCGCGGGCTATTCGCCTCGGGTTGGTTTTGTTCATGCCGGGTCGCCGATGCCGTTTGTTTATGATGTTGCGGATCTCTATAAAGAAAAGGTCTGCGTTGATTTGGCGTTCGGCCTTGTTGCAAAAGATGCTGATGTTGATGACTACAAGGTAATAATTGAAGCTTTTTGTGAGCGCTTGGTGGATGCGGGCGTCTTAGAAAGGGTGGTGAGGGATATTGAATATTGTTTGGACGTGGAGTGAGTTATGCTGATAGTCTTTGCTGATAAAATTCCTCCGGCTGTGAGAGGGAAAATGAAGTTATGGTTCATTGAGCCTGTTCCAATGGTTTTCGTATCTTCGGTCAAAGATAATTTGGCGGAGGAGGTTGCTGAAAAATTATTTGAAGCGTGTGATGATGACGCTACGATGACGGTGATTAGCTCAAGCGCAAAAATTCCGGGATACCGTATTAAGCAAAAGAATAAGGGAAAAATTTTAACAGAAATAACAGGATTACAGTTGATTAAGTCATGATGAAGAAATGAGAATGCAAAGAGATATTCTCGTGCATAAAAAAGCCGCCCTGAGGCGGCTTAAATGATTGCAGATAAATAGGTTTATCTGAAGGACTGCTGGTAGATGCTCACGGTGTCCTCAAAGGTGAGCGCCACCGGATCCTGCTCGAAGAGCGCGCCGCCGGCGTGGCGGGCCTTCTCGGCGAGGGCCGGAATCTCCTCGGGCGTCGCGCCGTAGTCGCTCATGCGCAGATCGTCCACGCCGCAGGCGACCTGCAGGTCGTGGAGCGCCCGCAGGAAGTCGTTCGGGTGCACGGCGTCGCGCACGCCGAGCGCACGGGCGAGTTCGACGAAGCGGTCGCTGCGCGCCCCCATCTGGATCATGTGGCCGAAGTAGGCGAGCGAGAGCATGATGAGACCCGCGCCGTGCGGCAGGTTCTGATGGAAGGCCGAGAGGGCGTGCTCCATCGAGTGCTGGCTCGTGAGGCGGCAGCAGGCCATGACGTAGCCGGACATGGTGTTGGCGATCGAGACGTGCTCGCGCGCCTCCAGGTCGCTGCCGTCCTTCACCGCGCGGGCGAGACCCGCGGCGATGTGGCGTACGGCGGCGAGCGCGTACATGTCGGAGAGGTAGGTCGGGCGCTTCGTGAGGTAGCCTTCGACCGCGTGGAAGAGCGCGTCGAAACCCTGGTAGGCGGTGAGAAGCGGCGGAACCGTGAGCGTGAGCTCGGGGTCCACGATCGCGAGCTTCGGATAGAGGCCGGGATGGCCGCCGAAGCCGCACTTCTCCTGCGTGCCCGGGTTGGTGATGACGCCGCCGCCGTCCACTTCGGAACCGGTGCCGGCGGTGGTCGTGATCGCGACGATCGGAAGGGGCGCGACGGCGATCGCCTTGCGGCCGCCCTGACCCTGTTGGATGTAGTCCCAGAAGTCGCCGGGATTGGTCGCCATCATGGCCACGGCCTTCGCGCAGTCCATCACCGAGCCGCCGCCGAGGCCGATCACGAAGTCGCAGGCTTCGTCGCGGGCGCGCTTCGCGGCCGTCATCACGGTCGTGACGAGGGGATTGGGCTCGACGATGGGCATGTGGACGTAGTCGACGCCCGCCTCCTCAAGCATCGAGGTGACGCGAGCGAGCGTGCCCGTGCGCTCCACCGAGCGGCCGCGGGACGTGAGGAGCAGCGCCTTTTTGCCGGGGAGCGCCTCATCGCGCAGACTGTCGAGCCTGCCCGGACCGAAGATCAGCTTGGTGGGCGTCTGAAAAGTGAACTGCATGCGGGGCTCCTTTCTGAGATGAATTTTTCTTCAAGCGCCGGACGCACGAAGCGTCCGGGCCGGTGAGGCAAATT
>NZ_DAVZJY010000281.1:0-2652 GCF_052272535.1 Sutterella sp.
CGCGTAAGGACTCAGTAGGGAATCTCCGTCCTTCAGGGCGGAGAGGATGTCAATTCGTGAACAGATTCGCCCGCTGCGCCTCGGCGCGGCGGTCGGCGGTGAAGACCGGCGCGCGGCGGTCCACCTCAACGTGCCGGCGCGGGAGTGCGTCGGCAAGGATCTCGAAGGCGGGCTCGAGCGTCCATTCGCCCCCAGTCGCCGATCACGATCAGGTCGCGCCGCGCACGGGTGACGGCGACGTTCAGGAGGTTCGCCGGCATCGCGGCCCAACGGCGCTGACCGCGGCCCTTGATGCCCGGCGCGGAGCCGAGGACGAGGATCACGACGTCCGCCTCCTGGCCCTGGAAGGCGTGCACGGTGCCCGCGTGCGCCTCGACATGCCGGAGTGCGAGCTCGTGCAGAATCCGGCGGGCGCCCTCGGCGACCACGCGGAAGGGCGAAAGAACGAAGAACCTGAGCCCCCGGTTCGCCGGGTCGGCGTTGAGCTCGATGAGGAGCCCGCGCAGCAACGCCATCTCCTCGCGGATCATCTTCGGGTCGACTCGCCGCACGACGGGGCGCCCGTCGCGAGTGCGGCGCACGGGCGGCGCGTAGGACTCGCCCATCACGTCGTACCAGGCTGAGGCGGGTTTTCTCCCGTCGTCGATCCGCGGCGTCATCTGCACCATCTGTCCTGCGTAGGAGAGCGCGTTGGCGATCCCGAACATCGGCGGGCCGCAGCGGCGGTGGGTGCGCAGCGGCAGCCCCGTCCAGACGTCGCGCCGGGCGACCTGGTCGCGGATCACCGCGCCCACCTCCATCGTGTTGTCGACGAGCGTCTGGAGCGAACTCGCCGCCGGCGACCAGCATTCGTCGACGAGCGGATGCCGGCGGCGGAGAAACTCCGCCAATGCCGTGGGCATCGTCACGACGGGCATCAGCTGCCGCGGGTCGCCCAACACCACCACACGCCGGGCGCGGTTGAGGATGCCGACGGCGGACTGGGGCGAGGCCTGACTCGCCTCGTCGATGAGCACCCACGGAATGGCCGAGGGTTCGATCTGGGCAAAAAGCCGCCCCGCGCTCGCCAGGGTCGTGGAGACCACCGGCACGAGGAAGGCGATGAATTCGAAGACGTCGAGCGCCCGCCCCGAGATGAAGTGCGGATTCGTCGAGAGAAGATACCGGCCCGCGGCCCGCAGACCCTTCTTCGCGAGGTCGGCCTGCGCGATGAAGGTCGCCGCATGAAGTTCGAGCGCCGCCTCGAAGAGCGTCGAGCGCATGCGCTCGAACTCCTCGTCGACCCAGAGCGAGGCCTTGTGCTGCCCGGGGTCTTGCGCAAGGGGCGTGCGGAAGGCCGCGGGCTTCACGCGGGCGGCGGCTGCGCGTTCGGCCATGCGCGCGCGGCGCTCGTCCACCTCGCGCTCGAGCGTGAGAAAACGCGCCTTCGCCTCGGCCCAGGCCTCTTCGGGAAGCCGCCGCTCAAAGCGCAGGATCTCGAGTGCGTCGTCGATCTGACGCGCAATGGTGGAGTCGAAGGGGTTGCGGCCGCCCACGCCCAACACCGCGCGCGCGAAGGCGCTGCAGTTCTTTCTCCGCCCCAGCGTGGCCGAAGCGAGCCCCCAGACCTCCTCGGGGTTTTTGACCCGCGCGAGAAGCGCGCGCCGGATGCGCTCGCGGCGCTCGGCGGCCGTGAGCTGCGTGAGTTCCTGCGCCTCCGCTTCGGAGAAGAGCGCCCCGTCCAGGGCTTGCGCGCCCCCGGCGCCCGAAGCTTCATTCTCCGGCGTCGCTTCGGGGTCCCCGGCTCCCCGCGGGCGGGGATCGGGCGCGGCGGCGGACCTTTTCGTCCGGGCGGGCCGGCCCTCGACCAAAGCCATCAACCCAAGGGCGCAGTCGCGCCAATAGGAAAAGGCCGGGCGCACGCCGCCCGTCTGAAGGTCGCGCTTGGGTTCGGCGAGCCCGTAGCTGCGCGGCAGCGCGTCGGTGATGTTGCGGATCGCCGCGTTGTTGTTCGAAGCGACGACGATCAGGTGGTCGCCGCCCACGTCGGAGGCGACGGGCGTGAAGGTCTCGGTGCTCTCCGGGCCGATTTCGAAGGCGACCGCCCGACGCGCGTCGAAGACCTCGCGCGAGGCGGACTTCGCGGCGATCCCGCGGGCGCGCCGCACGACCACTTCGGCGACCACGTCGCGCAGCAGCCAGCTCTTGCCCGTGCCGGGCGGCCCGTTCACGGAAATCAACGGCCCGAACCCCGCGCCCGTGCGCAGAATCCCCGCCACCGCCCCCTGCTGCGCGAGGTAGAGGTGGTGCGCGGGAGCCGTGGGCCACCTCCCCGAGGGCAGGTCTGCGGGCTGCAGGAGGTCTTCGAAGACCGCCGGAGACTTGAGGACGTCGATCCTCGGAATGCCTTCACCCGTGCCGAGCGCGAGAAGGCGCGCTAGCGCGGCGCTCACGGGCTGCGCGAAGCTCCCGAAGCCGTCCGTCGTTTCGACGGGGAGCGTGGTGCGGCCGGCGGATTCTCCGGCAACCGCTTCATCGGGCGCCGGGTCGAGGGCAGCGCAGCCGGCCGCCGACGCATAGCGCCCGAAGTCGGGCGCGGTCCAGGGTTCGGCCCCGGCCGCCTCGAGCCCCATGCGGGCGGCGGCGATGTCGGCGAGGTAGAAGCTCTCGAGC
>NZ_DAVZJY010000282.1:0-2651 GCF_052272535.1 Sutterella sp.
TCAAGATATAGAGCAAGCTTTTCCTAGTAAAAAACAAAGAATTAGGGCTGGCGCAAAGCAAGCAATTAGAGCCTGCTACGCGTCAGCCCTGCCCGGAAAAGTCATGCAATCGCCCTGGCGTTGCTAGAAGTGTGGTACAATTTTTTATTCATAATTGTTTTTTTTGTAAGACTCAACTATAGCAGAAATTCCAGTATTTTGCCTACTCAATAGTCAGTTTTAACGATTAAATCAATTGGATATTTTTTGGAAGTCCCTAAGAGCCTAAATTTTCAACCATCATGTCGGATCTTATTTTGTCCATCATCTTGGGTCTTATTTCGTCGATCAAGCGTTTCATGAAAAGGCGTCAGCAAACAGCATTTCTGAAAACTATCTTCGATCCGGGTGCTGTTGATGCGTTTGGGGGAGATCCCGTCCAGTTGATCGCTTCCCGAATCGGTCAAAGACATGCAAGTGCGCTGTCGACCCATTCCTCAGACGGTCTTTACGACGAACGTGCGCTCAAAGCTTGGATTGACCGGCTTCAAACGTTGGAGAAAACGTATGGTGTCCTGACGCTCGAAGAGAGGATCCGATTTTTTGATCAACACCAAATAGACGATCTCCTCAGCTTTTACCCGCCTTTCATTCGGCTCTTCGGTTGGGATGTTTTCTATCGAACAGCATCAAACTACGGCGGCGAAAACACGCTCAATGTCCTTCGCCTCATGCAGGAAGGGTTCGAGTCGGAAGATATCGATGCATTCGTGCATCGCCTTGGAAAGTGCGGCGCTCGGGTTGGCCTTTGGTACTTCAGAACATTTTGCGGCACATCGCAAAAGCTTACAGCGCACCTCGATTCCATTTTTAATCCGGAACTTGTGAACTACTTCAACGAGGAATGGATTGAGGCGATATACAAAAGCGATTTCAAGTACGTCTCACGCCAACTCGCGGCCGATTCGAATGACCTTACGGGAATCAAAGCACAGGATCAGTACATCAGCGAGCTTTTGAACAGGACGAAGGCGCTCGTTGAAGCCGGCGGCTTTGCAACGGATATGAGCTACAGAGGGGCGCACCTGCTCTTGCTCTATTTTGTCTATCACTACGCTGACAAGGTCGATTTCACGCCGGCGATGCACTATCTCAGAGATCATGAGCCGGAGTGCGATATGGCGCGGCTGCAATGCGCTTGCACGTGGTGTGCAAACTTGGGATGGGAGGTCACATCGAAAGTCCTTCAACATAAGTTTTGGCCCGAAGCAACGATGGGGCAGTTGCGGGCGTCTCTTGGGGAACCCGACGAAACAAAGCGGAGCGGTATCAAGGTTATTTACGATACATGGATTTACCGGGGCTCTGACAAAAGCAGTCCCCGGACTGTCGTCTTTCGCAACGGGAAACTCGTCGAATGGAAGTAATCGGCTATGTCAACGAGAAAGCGTAAAGGATTTGATAATCCTGCAACCGCAATGGCGGCGCTTAAATACCTGGCACTTTTGTTGTTGCCGTTTTCGGGTCTTGTCGGGTGGTTGTACTTTCGCAGGCTCTCCGCACGTTACCAATTGGGCAGGGAGACGATTCGTGTTCATGAATCGGGGCTCAACGCTTTATCTGCCGCATTAGCAGACAACGCGACGGCGGGAATGCCCGTTGTCATTGCTTTGATTTTACTTTACTACGGTTTCGAGTGGCGCGCAGAAAGCAATGAGATTTGGCTTCTGCTCTGTGGATTATGGGCTCTTGGACTTTCGCTCGTTTGGTTCATCGTATGGTCGTGTCATCTCGGTGCGAAGATGATCGGCGTGTTGATCTTCGAAGAAACTCAAACCATTGTCATACCATGGGATCCTCTCAATAACACAGCTAAAGAAGATTTCTTTCGCCTGAAATGGTTTTTCGATGCCATGCATCTTGAGGAGTTGAATTTGGGAGAAATCGAAAAAATCACTCGTCAGGCCGGTGTCAAACTTTTCATTCACGGAGCGTTTGGCACAAGGGGCTTGCGGTTTAGTTCCAAACAAAAGCGCGACGAGTGCATTGCAGCCATTGAGCGAATCACAAAAAAATGCTACGTACACCTGGATCTGGAAGCTTAGGAACTGTTAAAGAATTATTTGCATGAGCAGTTCACGCCTTATGGCTTGAATCCTCGTATTGTGTAGTTCCATTTTTTGAATTCTCCGAGAGGGTCGAGATCAATATTCTCGAACTGCTCATCCGACACCTTTTTTTTACCCTTGCAATATTCGCGTTCATCAACACGGCAACCAACCTGGATTTTCAGTAAGCGAAATTCAGGCTGGGTGAGATCCGATAGTTTGATCTCGAATCTATTGATATAAGTCAATTATTGTTATTTGAGTCAAACCTAAATATATGAAAAAAAAGGCGTAACATGATAGATTCAATTTAAATACCAAATTCCAAAAGGCCGCGCAGCACATTTCGTCGTCGCCGCCGGTCGCAGAATATCCGTTATCGCGCTCCGCGCTTTCTGAACCGCGTCAAGCCCAAGGGATGGCTTCCGCCTTCTCTACGGCACCGCGTGGACACGACCCTCTCCGTCGTAAAGAAGATGTGCCGGTACGTGCCGGTGAGCGGCCTCGTCATGGAGTTGGTGAAGTTCGATTCACAGAAGCTCCAGAACCCGGAGGTCTCGGGCG
>NZ_DAVZJY010000283.1:0-2649 GCF_052272535.1 Sutterella sp.
TAGGGCTGGCGCACAACAAGCAATTAGAGCCTGCTACGCGTCAGCCCTGGCCGCCCGGAAGCGCCCGCCGGCGGCTCCCGCGGGCCGCAGCCGCGCGAAGGTCCGGACGCGCGGCCGGAATTCCGCGAAAATGCCGGCGCGCCTATGGATACTCCCGAATTTCTGAGCACAATCACCCATACTGGTTGCCCTGAGACAGGTATTACCCGCTGCATGGTTTCCCTCGTCTTGACGGCGGGTTCTTCCTACCTCACAATCAAATTCATCAATCACTCGTTCCATTTTTTAGAATTGGCTGCGACGATGCGAATGTACGCCTGTTGTTCTCGATCCGCCTCGAGCGTCTGTCCGCTCGAACGGTCCCGCGCGCGCATCCGCTAGGCTCCTCTTCAAACCCTCAATCTTCAGAAGGACCGGCGCAGCGCCCGCAGCTGCCCGGTCCTTCTTCGTTGATGAAGGGATCGGCCGCCCGGGCGCAGCAGCCGAAACCCAAAATTGCTTGACTACGCCTTCATCGACAAATTCCTGCCGCTCTACGTCGAGGGCGCGCTCCTCACCATCCGGGTGGGAGTCGCGGGCATCCTTCTCGCCTTCGCGGTCGGCCTCTTCTGCGCGGTCGTGAAGTCGCTGCGCGTTCCAGGCCTCACCGGGCTCGTGGGCGTCTACGGCGAGCTCTCTCGCAATACGCCGCTCCTCGTGCAGCTCTTCTTTCTCTACTTCGGGCTCCCGAAGATCGGGATCCGCCTCTCGGGCGAATGGTGCGCGATCATCGGCCTCGCCTTCCTCGGCGGGAGCTACATGGCAGAGGCGCTCCGCAGCGGTCTTGAGGCGGTGCCGAAGATCCAGTCGGAGTCGGCGCGCGTGCTCGGGCTCTCCGGCTGGCAGACGATGCGCTTCGTCGTGCTCCCGCAGGCGCTCGCGGTGGCGCTTCCCGCCCTCGTCGCCAACGTGATCTTCCTCGTGAAGGAGGTCTCGGTCGTCTCCGCGATTGCGTTGCCCGACCTCATGTACGTCGCGAAGGATTTGATCGGCAACTACTACCGCACCGACGAATCGCTGCTCCTTCTCGTCGCCGCCTACGTTCTGCTCCTGCTGCCCGTGTCGCTTCTGGGCACCCATCTTGAAAAGAGGCTCCGCCATGCCGGATTCGGGAATCTTCGTTCTGTTTGAGGGCCGCAACCTCGTGCGCCTTCTCGAAGGCCTCTTCGTGACGCTCAACATCTCGCTCCTTTCGGCCGCGCTCTCGATTCCGCTCGGCATCCTCCTCGGGATCGTGATGACATCGAGAAGCCGCCTGGTGCGCGCCGCCGCGCGGGCGTACCTCGAGTTCGTGCGCATCATGCCGCAGCTCGTCCTGCTCTTCGTGGTCTACTTCGGCTTCACGCGAAGCTTCGGCTGGAACCTCTCGGCCTGGGCGAGCGCCGTGATCGTCTTCACCTTCTGGGGAACGGCCGAGATGGGCGACCTCGTGCGCGGGGCGCTCCTCGCCATTCCGCGCTCGCAGTATGAGAGCGCCCGGGTGCTCGGCTTCTCGAAGTTCTCGCTCTACCGCTTCATCATCATCCCGCAGACGCTGCGTCAGCTCACGCCGCCCGCGATCAACCTCATCACCCGCATGATCAAGACCACGAGCCTCATTGCACTGATCGGCATGGTCGAGGTGCTCAAGGTCGGGCAGCAGATCATCGACGCCAACCGCTTTCACTACCCGACCGCCGCCCTCTGGGTCTACGGTGCGGTCTTCATCCTCTACTTCCTCGCCTGCTGGCCCGTGTCGCTCGCCGCGAAGAAGCTTGAATCGAAATGGAAGGAGCAATAGCCATGCCGCAGACCGAAGTCTTTCCCATCGAAGTCCGCGGACTCGTCAAGAAGTTCGGCGACGCGGTCGTGCTGAACGGCATCGACTTCCGGCTCCATCCGGGCGAAGCCGCCGTGATCCTCGGACCCTCGGGCTGCGGGAAGTCCACGTTCCTGAGGTGCCTGGTGGGGCTCGAGCCCCTTGAAGCGGGCGAAGTCCTGGTCGCCGGCCGGCCCGCAGACGCCCGCGGGGGCGCGCGCAAAGGCGTCGGCATGGTCTTCCAGAGCTACGACCTCTTTCCGCATCTCACCGTGCTCGAGAACGTCCTCCTCGCTCCGCTCGAGGTCGCGAAGAGGCCCAGCGCTGAAGTCCAAGCCGAGGCCGAAGCGCTTCTCAGGCGCGTGGGCCTCTGGGAGAAGCGCGGCGCCTATCCGCGCGAACTTTCGGGCGGGCAGAAGCAGCGTGTCGCGATCGTGCGCGCGCTCGCGATGAAGCCCGAGGTGATGCTCTTCGACGAGGTGACGGCGTCGCTCGACCCGGAAATGGTCCGCGAGGTGCTCGAGGTGATCGTCGAACTCGCCGACGCGGGGCTCTCCATGGTGATCGTCACGCACGAGATGCAGTTCGCCCGCGCCGTCGCCGACCGGATCCTTTTCTTCGACGGCGGCCGGATCGTCGAGGAGGCGCCGCCCGAAGTCTTCTTCACCGCTCCGAAGACGAAGCGCGCGGCGGACTTCCTCCACTCCTTCGAATACAACCGCCGCAGAAAGGACCCGCCGTCCTGCGCAGCCGCCTGCGCGCACTGACCGTCCCGAACGCGGCGCGCAGCGCCCTTCCTCAAGAGGGCGTCC
>NZ_DAVZJY010000284.1:0-2619 GCF_052272535.1 Sutterella sp.
TTGTGGGCAAGCTCGACGAGCTCAGGGATCCGGCTGTGCGTGGCCTTGAAGTACCGATGGCACGCAGCCATTCCTTGGACAGGTAGGCCCGATAAAGTCGAGGATCCGTGTCGGCGATGAACTGCAGCGTTGCGGCCTGCCGCCCGGTGAGGTTGTCTGGATCCTTGCCCAGGGGGTACAGCGCCCCTTTGACGGCCTTGGCGAGCGCTGCGTTGGTCTTGATGCTCGTCTGCTGCTTCTCAATCTCGCCGGCAGACGACGCCGCATCGTCGCCACGGGTCAAGTCATCGAGCTGCCTCTTCAGATCGCGGGCGATGCTCCGGAGTTCCTGCCAGGTCTTGCGGCGGATGTCGTTGAGGGCGTCCCCCGCCCATTGGATGACGTGGAACGGGTCCACGCATCGCTCGGGCGTTGGGAAGGTACTCCGCCATGCACTGATCGATCCACTTGGCGCCGTCTCCGGAAACGGCCTTGATGGAGTTGCGCTGCTCGGGCGTTAGGAGCCGTTAAAAAATTATTTGCATGAGCAGTTCATGCCTTATGACTTGAATCCTTGTATTGTGTAGTTCCATTTTCCGAACTCTCCGAGAGGGTCAAGATCAATATTCTCGAACAGCTCATTCGACACCTTTTTACCCTTGCAATATTCACGTTCATCAACACGGAAATCAACCTTCAACCTTGTTTTTGTTCTCGTGTTTTTAATGTAGTTCGCAACGGTGGAAATGTCGGTCAGCGGCTTACCTTCCCAATTTTTACTGATATAACAGAACAATCGATGTTTAACTTTGTTCCACTTGGATGTGCCGGGAGGAAAGTGACAGACGATGAACTCGACTCCCGTTTCTTGCGCGCGCTGTGCCAATTGTTCCTTCCATAGCCACACCCGGCACCCGTTGCTTCCTCCGCCGTCGCAGGTAATCAGCACCTTCTTTGCCGACGGGAAATTGACTCTCCCGACATGCAGCCACCAGGCTCGAATGCTTTCGAAGGCGAATTCACTCGTGTCACTGCACGTCGTCAGATTGACGAACCCCGTGTTGTCGTTGAGTACATATACCCCGTAGGGCGCAACTTTTCCAAGCTCTTTGAGCGGGAAATCGTGGTCAAGCACACGCCGAGGATCATTCAGTCGCCGTTATTCGGAGCCACCGTTCTTGAAGTTGCCAAGCAGTTCTTTTTTCTTGCAATCTCATGAAATTACAGGGTTTCCGTCATCTAAGAACTTCTGAACCATTTGTTCAACCTGAGTTCGCGGACTTATTCTATGCATACGGGGGCACTCGACTCCGGCCGCTTTGTAGGCGAGTCGAGTCACCTTGTTTGGCTCGGAAGTAATCAGGCATCCTTTTACCTCAGAGCATGACTGTGTTGCCAAATTGGCCAGTGTCGGTTGTATCGGATACTTGGTTTCCTTCAGGCGATCCGACAACAATTTCGCCACGATGGTGGCAATAAAAGTCAATACCATATGCCCGCGGAAGGTTTCCTCCGTCTGTACAGATAACGGCAGCATGTTGGCATAGTTCTTACCCAAATCGAAAACCTGTTCGATTTCCTGTCTCGTGTAATAGATCTCCAATACCTTACTTGGCGCAATGCTTCGTTTGGAGACCAACATGAAAATGCCGGCCTTTTCGATCTTGCTTTCGTAGCTTTCCGTACTCAGCGAGCCCTCTGCAACCTTCTCAATCAGAGACAGTTGTTCGAGCGCCGATCGTTGCAGATCAATACAAAGATACGCGTAGGCTGAGTATCCCGGTTCAATGATCTTTCCGTTCTTGTCGACCTTCTCATTGAGTTGGCACGAGACTTTCTTGACTCTGACCAAACGGTTGTTTTGCTTGACTAATACGCCGTTTTCCTTTGGGTCTGCGAGATGCTCCTTCACGATGGACTTGAACAGGCGGCGGTTGGACTGAAGCCTAGCCAGGAAGGAGACCTGTTCCTCATAAAACGTATTGACGTTTTCATCGGACAGGTAGCCGGCATCGGTAATAGCAAAATTAGTGTCTACTCCCATCTGCTTGAGTTCCAGAATGGTTCTCTTGAGAGTATTGATGTCGATGATGTTGCCTGGAACACAGCGCATGTAGATTGGCAGGCCGGTTGTTTGCTGAACCACGTAAATTAGCCGAACCTCATTGTTGATGTCTCCGTTGTGGTTGCTGATCGCCGTCAAGCTGAAGTGGGTGCTGTTGGGCAGGCCGGTACTTTTCAAAATCGACGCCGGCGCGAGCAAGCCGAAGCGCAACATTTGCCTTGCAGTGTGCGAAGGCCTCGATCGGCGGATCAGAAAGGAAAAGAGCCGAGTTGACGGCATCCGAGGAGGTAATGTTTGATTTCTTAAAATAGCGGTTTGTGTGCGATGTTTTTGCAGATTTAATCATATCACAAAACGCCCATTTTTGCGTCTATGGAGGCAAAATTCCCAATTAAATCAACGAATTAGATTAATGGCAGTGCCCTACAGATTCGATGCGTAGTTTCTATTTGGACAGCAGTGCCCATTTTAGGTCTTTTGTCGCAAAAAAGACACAACGGGCGTAGCGCAAAATGAACCATTATGTCTATGATATTTAACGATGTTCATCAGATATCTAATGGTTAACCCCCCCC
>NZ_DAVZJY010000285.1:0-2610 GCF_052272535.1 Sutterella sp.
TCTTCGAGCCGCCAACCGGGCGGCGCCATGAAGCCCGCGGCGGGCGCAGCGCCCGTCGAGCCCCCCGGGCGCGAAACGCCCGTCGCCCCGGGGACTTTCTCCCAGAGGGCGGTTTTGCCCTCGAGCATGTCGGCGACGCGCGCTTGGGCGCGGGCGAGCACGGCCGCCGCGTCCGCTCCCGGGTTCTTGAGGGCCTCCTTCACCACATCGGCGACGAATTCCGAGAGGTCCATCTTCGAGAAGTCGAGCGCCCCGAGCTCCTCGGCCGTGAAGCCCCGCGTGTCGGGCGCGAGGGCGGTCCCCCAGCCGCGGCCCAGCTGCGCGCGGCCCTGCTCGTTCAGAATGCGCGCGAGCTTGGAGTTGAAGCAGACGTAGCGCTCCTCGCGCTCGGTACAGCCGAGCCCGGGCGTGGTGTTCGTGCAGACGGTGCCCATGTAGCGGCAGAGCCTTTCGCCCTTCATCATCGCGACGCGCTGATCTTCGGCGCGGCAGGAGGCGTAGCCCTGGTAGAAGTGCATGGCGGCCGTGAGCGCAAAGCCCGCGGGCGAAAAGTTGAAGCTCCAGCCGCTCGCCTCGCTCCACGAGAGCGTGGCGCCCCAGTAGGAGAAGGAGGGTTCGTAGACGCCGCTCGAAGCGCCGCCGTAGAGGGCGTTGAGGGTCCCGGCGGTGTTCTTCGACTGACTGAGAATGTCGTGCACGTAGGGCGAGCCCACGTACTTCACGGCCTCCCAGCCCGCGCCCACGCCGAAGTCGAGGAGGAGCGAGAAGGCGCTGTTGGAGGTCCCGACGGCCGGTTCACTGCGGCAGCACGAGGCCGCGGCCTTGCGGTCGCGGCATCCGAGGGCCTCGCCCGAAAAGAAGCGGTTCCCGGAGAGGTCGCCGTAGACCCCCGCCTGACGCGCGATCTCCATCTCCACGATCGAGTCGGCGAAGTCTTGGTCGGGCGCTTCGTCGGTCGGCGTGCAGACGCCGGCGATGCAGGCCTCTCCCCCGCAGACCGTGCCGGCGGTGGAGGACGAGCCCTCCGTCACGCATTCATAGACGCGCGTGGGCCGCAGGCACGAAGCCGTTCCGTCGGGGCAGGATTCGGACACCAGGCGGCAGGCGGGATCGCGCTCGAAGGCCGTGCATTCCGAACCGCCTCCCGCCTGACAGGTCCACTGGTGCGACCATGCCCAGCAGTCCTTGTAGACGGGCTCGCCGTTGACCAGGCGGATCGCGGGTCCTTCGGCGCAGGTCTTCGCCGTCTCGACGCAGGACGGGTCGACGCGGAGTTGCGCACATTCGTCCTTGAGCGCGAGCTCCGTCTCCAAGAGGTCGGGAAGGCGCTCGGCGTCGCCCGCCGGCAGGTCGCCCTCCGTGCCCGCATCCGCGCCGCAGCGGAAGACCGCGCGCCGGCGGATGCAGGCGCCCGTCGAATCCTCGAGCTCGCAGACGCTCTGCGACTCCTCTCGGCAGACGCCCGAGGCGGTGAGCTTCTCTAAGGCCGCGCATTGGTTTTCGCCTGCAGCGGTGCACCGCCAGAGCGCCTCCCATTCGACGCATCGGTCCGAGGCGTTCTTCCTGAGGCAGGTCTTCGAGAGGGCAGAGCAGCGCCAGCCCGCCTCGGTCTTCTGCGCCACCGCCTCCCGGCAGGCCGAATCGTCCTCGACGGGCTTTCCGTCCGGGATTTCGGTCTTCCCGTCCTCAATGACGTCGTCGCCCTCGACCGTGACGCCGCGGCAGACGTAGCCCGCGCTCCAGGAGATGCAGCCGCCCGCGGCGTCCGTCGCCTCGCACGTCTTCGGGGAGGAGGCGGTGCAGCCCGCCGCCTCGAGCTTCGCGCACGAGGGCGCGGCCGAAACGGAGGGGCAGGAGACCGTGAGGGCCTCCTCCCAACAGGCGGGGGCGGCCTCGACCGTTTCGCCCGGCAGGTTCTCAACCGGAATCCGGCGGGGTGCGGCGTCAAGGCACGTACGCTTCGTGATGCTGCAGCCCGCTCCCAGCGCGAGGCCGGGCGTGCGCGTGGTTGAATAGGCGACCGTAATCCGCGGGTCGTCGGCGGTGATTCCCGGGCCCGAGGGCTTCTCCGTGCAGAGGAGGTCGCGGTTGAGCTCGAGACACCCCGCGGCGTCGTCCGACGCGGCGCACCGCTCCTCGACGATCCGGCAGGCCGCGGGAAGGTTTTGCGCGTCGCAGCGGGACTTTTCGGGCGCCTCCTCGACGCAGGAGAAGGTCTTCTCCCAGCGCCAGCATTCGCGATGGACGACGACGCCGTTCACGACGCGGTCGGCCGAATCGGCGCAGGTGCGCGAGAGCTCGGTGCAGGTGCGCGCCGTGGCGTCGGTTGAAAGAACGACCGGAAGAACGCTCGAGAGAACGGCCGGAAGCGCGGCGGTGGCGACGGGAAGGCCGGCCGCGAGCCCATGGAGGGCAAGAGCGGCAAACCCCGTCGAGTCCCCCGCGCGGGAAGGGCGCTTGAAGTGAGGGCGGTTCATCGCGTCTTTTTCTCCGTCGTTTCGGTGAGTCCGCGGCAGCCGTCGGTCCAGGTGTCGGTGACGCCGCCCCCTTGCGCGGCCCAGCCCGTGTAGGCGAGGAGTGCGTTCACCTCGCCCATGAAGGCGCCGCCGT
>NZ_DAVZJY010000286.1:0-2588 GCF_052272535.1 Sutterella sp.
GCGACTCCTACCCACATGTATGCACGAAGCCTCCATTTTTTTGAGGTTGCAAAGCTTTGGGGGACTTACGGAAATGCTGATCCGGTGACCAAGTGGTCGCCCGGACAGACCTCCCCTCTCCGCCAAAAAACACCGGGGGCCGCAGCAGAACGAGAACTACTGCGACCCCCGGCCGTTCAGGACCTCATCCCGCAGGCGAAACGAGGGTTAGGTTCATCAGAAGCTCCAGCGGACGCCAACGCTCGCCTGCCACGGGTTCTTGATGGGCGACCCGGTGGTGGTCTGAACCTCGCCGTAGGCGGAGACGAAGTTCGTCATGTTGTAGGTGCCGCCCATGGCGAATTCGCCCCAAGTGCCGCCCATGTCTTCGGAGAACGTGCGATAGGTGTTGCCGTCGCCGCGCGTGCCTTCGGACTTGCCGTCCCAATCGTGGAGCCACGAGGCCTTGAGATAGACCGAACCCGTCTTCTCGGGGAAGACGTAGCCCACCGCCGCGCCCACGCGCCCGACGGTGTTCGTCACCGAGTTCTGATGGACGCGCGAGCCGAGAGACGTGCCGTAGTCCACGCTCTCGAGGCGCCCGTAGTTGAACTCAACCTGCGGCTCGACGTAGAAGCCCGAGTTCGGACAGGTGAGGCGCCAGCCGTACTCGACCGAGAAGGACGTGCCCCAGATACCGTAGGACCCTTCATGGAGACCCGCGGTGTTGCGGATGCTGAAGTCCGTGTTGACGCGGTGGCGCTTCACCGTGACGTCGACGAACTGCCCGTCGGGCGAGAGCCAGCCGCCGTAGACACCGAAGCTGTAGGTGTCGGAGTCGGCTGTGCCGTTCGAAAGCGTGCCGTCGTTGTCGGTGTAGGTGAAGGAGAGGCCCGCGAAGACTTCAGGCGTGAAGCGGTGATCGACGCCCACCTGGATCGCGTTGTAGTCGTTCTTGAAGCCGCTCGAGCGGTACTCACTCTTTCCCCCGAACCAACGGGCCCAGGCGCCGTCCGAAGCCGGCATCGAGCGCAGGTCGCCCATGCGCTTGTCGAGGTCGTTCATCTGCGCGCGGAAGCTCAGAACGTTGAAGCTCGCGACGTCTTCGAGGCTTTGCGTGACGGAGTTTGCCTTTTCCGAGAAGGAGGTGATGGTACCGTCCTCCCCAACGCCGATTTCGATCTCGCCGATCACGTTGCTTTCAGCGGCCTCAACGGTGTAGCTCTTGTCGCCCGCATTGATCTTGACGATGCCCGTGAGCGCCTTCTCTATCGACTCGGTGTCGCCGGAGAGCTTGCTCGTGTCGGCGACCTCGACCGTGAGGCTCCCGTCGCCCTTCTTCTCACCGATTTCGATCCAGCCCTCCTCGACGGAGTTGGTCGAGATGGTGCCGCCGCCTTCGCCGATGGTGAGGTCCTTCACGTTGGACTTGTCCGTGACGATCCAGCCCGCACCGTCAGCGAGATTGAGAGTGGTGCCGCCCGCGGATTCGGTGACGACCTCGCTCTTCGCGTTGAGATTCTTCACCGCGCCCTTGAGGTAGGAGTCCTCTCCCGAGAGCGTGATGTTGACGGCGTTCTTCGACTCGTCCTGATTGAAGCTCACCACGTCGCCTTCGATCTGAACCGTTTCGCCCGCGCCGATCGAGAGCACCGTGTCCTTGCTCACGCCCGAAGTCGGATCGCCGTGGTCAGCACCGGAGGTGATGTCGCCCTTCACCTGAAGGGTCTTGCCCGCCTGAATGACGAAATTGCCCGCCCCGTCGTACTTGCGGCCCAGGTTGAAGGACTCGACCGCCATGCCGTCCCCACCGTCAATCGCGATGTCGTCTGCATAGAGGGCGAAGTCGCCGCCGTTGCTGCGCAGAGCACCGGTCTTCGCATCAGTGCCCTTGAAGCTCGCCGAGGCGAGGGGCTTCTTTTCGGAACCGAACTTGATCGTCGAGCCCTCGTTCGCCTGAACGATGCCCGTGACGTCGAGCGCGCCCTGCGTCACCTCGAACGTGCCGCCGTTGCTCGTGAGTACGGCGCTCCTCTCGGCGTTGATCGAAACCTCGCCGTCGGCGGCGGCCGCTACTGTCAGCTTGGCCCCGTCACTTGCGCTCAGAAGGTGCTGGTCGCCGCCACTGCCGGCGTTAACGCTGAAGTTGTCGGCGTCGAAGGCGATCTCGGACTTGCTGCCGGTCGTCGAAACGTTGCCCGTAATGTCAACGGCCCCCGCATGAACATTCAGGCTGCCACCCTCGTCGATCCGAAGCGTGCTGTAGCCCGTGTTTTCGCGATTCGAAACCACCTTGAAGCTCGAGAGCTTGGCGTCCGCACCGCCGACCTCGATCGAGGAGTTCTTGTTGATGATCTGGCCGTTGAGCTTGAAATTCGTGGCCTGGATGCCGAGCGCGGCGCGTTTGGTCGTCTGAATGAGACCGTCGATCGTCAGGTCCGCGGCGCCATCGGCAACCCCGATCGTGGTCAGTTGAACCGTGGTGCCGTCGTTGCTGATGTCGAGCTTGTTGAAGGCCGCCTTCTCAGCGTACGCACTGAAGGTTCCCTTGGAGACGCTGGTCTTGTCGTTGACGCGCAGCTCGGTGAGCGTCGAGTCGGCCGACTTTC
>NZ_DAVZJY010000287.1:0-2586 GCF_052272535.1 Sutterella sp.
GCGCTCGGCACCGCCGCCGCGGTGCTCCCGGCCGCCTCGGCTCAGGCCGCTGAGGCGAAGAAGGCCGCCGCTTCGGCCGCCCGCGAGGGCTATTCCGCCGCGACGAAGAGCGGTGCGCAGTTTGCGCCCGATCCTCTCCCCATTCAGGACGCCGAAGGTCTGAAGCTCACGAACTCGCTCTCGCTCGGCCGTTCGCCCTTGAACGAATACCGCTTCATCACGGCCGCCCGCTGGGGCGTCGTGCGCGGTCACGTCATGGGCGGCAAGATCATGGACCTCACGCCCTTCGAGCACGACTATGCGCCGTCGATGAACCTCGAAGGCCTGCGCGAACTGCCCTACACGCCCTCGCGCATCCGCTACCCGATGGTCCGCGAAGGCTATTTGAAGAACGGGCCCGCGAGCCGTGAGAAGCGCGGCGAAGAGAAGTTCGTGCGCGTCACGTGGGACGTTGCGCTCGACCTCGTCGCCAAGGAGATGAACCGCGTCTACGACAACTACGGCCCCTCGGCCGTCTTCGGTCGCTCCTACGGCTGGATGAGCACCGGAAAGGTGAACGCCGCCATCAATCTTCAGCAGCGTCTTTTGAATCTCCGCGGCGGCTTCATCCAGTGCATCAACAGTTATTCCACCGCCGCGATCAGCCGCATTCTCCCCTACGTGGTGGGCACGGGCGACCCGCGCTCGACGTCCTGGGACGTGGTTCTCGAGAAGAGCGAACGCGTGGTTCTTTGGGGTGCGGATCCGCTCGTCACGAACGACGTCGACTGGCTCACGACCCTGCACAACGCGAGCGGCTACTTCCGTGCGCTCAAGGCCAAGGGCACGAAGACCATCTCGATCAACCCGATTGAAACCGACACGGCCGAGTTCCTCGGCAGCGAATGGATCGCCCCGCGTCCGGGCACGGACTGCGCGATGATGCTCGGCATGATTCATGAGCTCGTCGTCACGAAGAAGGCCGACGAGGCGTTCCTCGCCAAGTGCACCTACGGTTGGCCGGAGCTCCGCGACTACGTGATGGGCAAGACCGACGGCGTCGAAAAGACCCCGGAATGGGCCGCGCAGGAATGCGGCGTCCCGGCCGAGCGCATCAAGAGCCTCACGCACGAACTCCAGAGCCACCGCACGATGATCATGATGGGCTGGGGCATCCAGCGCATTCAGTACGGCGAACAGTCCCACTGGATGGGCTTTGCGCTCGCGGCCGCGCTCGGGCAGATCGGTCTCCCGGGCGGCGGCATCGGCACGAACTATCAGTACTCGAACGGCGGCTCGCCCATGGCGTTCGGCCCCTTCCTGGGCGGCGTCTCGAGCGCCGTGAAGCCCGTGAAGGAACCGACCGTGCCCTGGAAGGGAAGCAAGACCATTCCGGTCGCGCGCTTCGTGGACTGCTTTGAGAACCCGGGCAAGACGATCGACTTCAACGGCACGAAGGTCACCTATCCGGAGGTGAAGCTCGTGATGTGGGCGGGCGGCAATCCGTACGCCCATCAGCCTGAGACGATGCGCCTCGAGCGCGCCTGGAAGCGCCCGGACACGGTGGTGGTCACCGACACCGTTTGGACCGCGACGGCGCGCCACGCCGACATCGTGCTTCCTGCCTGCACGGTCTTCGAGCACAACGACATCACCAACATCGGCACCTACTCGAACGACGGCCTCGTTGCGATGCAGCAGGCGATCGAGCCGCAGTGGGAGTCCAAGCCCGACTACTGGATCTTCTCCGAGCTCGCCGACCGTCTCGGCTTCAAGGACGCCTACACCGAGGGCCTCGACGAGATGGGCTGGATCAAGCGCCTCTACGGCGACGCGAAGAAGATGGGCGATCGGATCGGCGTCGCGCTTCCCGACTTCGACGACTTCTGGAAGAAGGGCTACTTCCTCTTCGACGTGAAGGAGAAGGACCGCAACTTCGTCGCCTTCGAGGACTTCAGGAACGACCCGAAGGGCCATGCGCTCTCGACGGAAAGCGGCCTCATCCAGCTCTTCTCGCCCAAGATCGCGGGCTACGGCTACAAGGACTGCCTCGGGCACCCGGCCTACTTCGTCCCGTCCGAAGGCGTCAACACGAAGACGAAGGCGACGCCGCTCGCCCTCATGGCCTGCAAGAGCCGCTACCGCATGCACTCGCAGTTGGACGGCACGACGAGCCACAACTTCGCCAACATCGAGGACCGCGAGCCCTGCTGGATCAATCCGCAGGACGCCGAGGCCCGCGGCATCAAGGCGGGCGACGTCGTGCTCGTGAGCAACAAGCGCGGCGCGCTCCTTGCGGGCGCCTACGTCACCAACCGCGTGATGCCCGGCGTCGTCGTGGTGCACCACGGCGCGTGGTTTGCGCCCATGGACGTCAACGGCCGCCGCATCGACGTGCACGGCAACTCCAACACCCTCACGATGGACGTGCCGACGTCGTCGCTCGCCTGCGGCAACATCGCCTCGACCGCCCTCGTTGAAGTGGAGAAGTGGAAGGGCGACCTTCCGCGCGTCTACGTCTACGAGCAGCCCGAACGCGTGATGGGGTGATGTGATTCCCCCTGAGGCGTCCCCTCTGGCGCCTCACGCACTCCTCCCGAAGGCCGC
>NZ_DAVZJY010000288.1:0-2585 GCF_052272535.1 Sutterella sp.
GGAGCGGGCCTCAGCCCGCCGCAACGCCCGCGAGGCGCCCGTCCGCCGCAACGCGGAGCACCCACCGGGGACGCCGGCCCGCGGCGAGGAGACGGCGGTCGAGCGCCTCCGTGAGGGCCGCGGCGTCGGCCTCGAGCTCCCTGCGGCGGCTGCGGGCCTCTTCGCGGAATACCTCCGCCTCGGCGCGCAGAACCGGAAGGCCCTCGCGTTCCTCGGGCGTGAGCGGAGCGGCGAGCGGGTCTTCGAGCGAGCGTTCGAACCCGCCGACCGCCTCGACCGCCGCATCGGCCGCCAACGCGCCGTCGGGGAAGGCCGCAGCCTGAGCGCGCAGCCGCGCGGCGGCGGCGAGCCCCGCCGCGTAGTCCGTCGATTCGAACAGGCGCTTCGCGGCGAGCACCCACCCGAGGCGCACGGCCGCTTCGCGAAGGGCCGTGAGGCGCCGGGCGTTCGCAAGGGCCGCAGCCGTCTCTGCGGGACTCCCCATGAGGCCGCCCTCCGGCGCGGCGAGAAGCCCGAGCACCCGGTCGATCGCGGCCGAGGTCTGATTGAGTTCCGCTTCGAGCGCGCCCAGGGATTCCTCCGCCGGAGCCGCGCCCGTGCGCAGCGCCTCGACGCGCGCGAAGAGGCGCTTCAAGTCCGCGGAGAACCGGTCTTCGGCCTGCACCTGCGCGGCCTCACCTCCGGCGGGCCGGGCCGCTTCGCAAAGGAGCATTCCGGCGTGGGCATAGGCCGCGTCCGCGGCGCGCGTGAGTGCGGCGCCGCCCTGCGGGATGCGTCCCAGAAGTGCCGTAAGCTCCTCGAGAAACCCCGCGGCGTCGGGGGCCTCCACCGCCGCCTCACCCAAGAGGAGGCCGTGGGGGTCGAGGGCGCGGAGTTCAAGCGGCGCGCCCGCCGCGGCCGCAGCCGCGGGCGGGAGTTCAACCGTCACCGTGAAGCGGTCCGGGGCGAGGTCGTCATCCGTTTCCTTCATGAGGGCGAGCGCGCGCCGGGCGAGAAGTTCGAGCGCAGGCGCTTCCAGCGCCTCCTTCGTGAGGGGCGCCTCGGGCGCATCCGCATCCTCCATCGCTACGGTGCGCTGCATGAGGACCGCAGGCGAACCGGGCACGCCGAAGACGAGCACGGCGGGGCGCCCCGGGCCCGCGATCACGGGCTTCACGACGGGGGCGGGTTCGGGAATCTTCGGGATCTCGGGCGCCTGAGGGCGGCGCGCGATCCGCTCCGTTCTCGCGCGGGCGGGCGCCGCGGAGGACTTCTTCGCCGCCCGGCGCATGAAGGCGTCTCCCCGGCGGCTCTGCAGCATCCGGGCGAGCGCGAGCCCGCCGAAGGCGAGTCCCGCGAGCGCGATGAAGAGCCACGTGATGAGTTCGGAATCTACGAATTGCATGGGGGCGGCCTGCGGGCGGTTGAGTCTCTCTTGCACGCAATACTACCCGCGGGTCCGCAGGCCGTGCGGCCCGGGACCGCCCGGAGCCGCCCGATGCCGCTTCAGGCCGCGGCGACGGGTTCGGCCTGGGCGGCGGCGAGCATGTCCTCGACGCGCTCGGGGCGCGCGAGGTACGCGTCCGTCCCCTCGGCCTGGCGCATCCACGCGTGGACGTCCTGCAGCGACGCGGCGTCGAAGATGAGGAAGTCGCCGTCGCGCTCGTAGCCGGCCGTGCGACGCATCTCGGTCAAGAGCGTGTCGAGCGTCACGAGCGAAGTGCGGATCACCTGCGCGATGTGGTTCTTGCGCCCGGGCGACGGAATGCGCACGAGCGTGCGGCCACCCGCTTCAATGAGCTCGCCGTAGAAGAGCGACCAGCCGATCAGGAGCACCTTGAAGCGCTCGAGCGCGGGGAGGAGCGCGAGGACCGCGAAGCCGAAGCGGTCCGAGAGGTTGATGAGCTCCTGCTGCGCGTAGAGCGCCATTTGGAAGTCCCGGTCCGCCTCCAGGAGGTAGTGCAGCGCCTCGGCGTGCGGAATCACCCGCACGCGGGCGTCGGAGAGCGCCTGGTAGCGCCCGATCGCCGCGCGGTGCGTCATCCAGTTGAGATTCCCCGCGGCGTTGCGCATCGGGGCGGAGAGCGCCATCGCGCCCGCGCCGGGCTGCCCGTCGGCGGTGGCGACGATGCGACCCGTGAGGCCCGCCTCGACGAGCATGTAGCTTCTCACCTGCACGCGGGGAAAGAGCCAGTCGCCCGCCTTGAATTCCTGCACCTCGCCGAACTCCTCGAAGGCCTGCCGCAGAAGCGGATGGATGGGCAGCGTGATCCACGGCATCACCGGGGCGTTTCTCGGTCCGCTCCAATCGGGCCAGGGTCCGGCGAAGCGGCATTGGGAAAGCGCACGGATCCACTCTTCGGAAAACCTTCTCATCGGGGGACTCTCTCCAGTCTTCTTTCAGCCCTCCCGCTCCCGTCCTCTGCTCGGCCGGGGTGTGGAGAGCGGGACGCGTCATCCACCGCGCAGCCTGAGGGAGCGGCGCGCAGCTGGGAGGCGTTTGGAGGAATTTTGGCGGCGTGCCCGGACCCGAGTCAAGGCTGCGGGCGGAAGGCCGCGCGCGGCCCGCCTCTTGGGGGCCTTATCCCCGGCGCCCCCTTTTTGTC
>NZ_DAVZJY010000289.1:0-2570 GCF_052272535.1 Sutterella sp.
CCGGGCGGCCGGAGCGCGGCTCAATCGCCGCCGTGGCTGCGGTTCCAGTCGCGGATGAAGCGCCGCGCGGCGCCGCAGGCGTAGCCCAACTGATAGAACTTGTCGCCCATCGAGCTGATGATCGCCTCGACGTCCACGGGCGGGAGCTTCTCGAGGATGTAGCCCTGGAGTTCGTCGCGCAACACGTCTTCGGGCGGGCGGTTGCGCATTTCGGAGACGGCGCGCAGCGTGCGCATCGCTTCCGGGGAGAGCCCGTGGAAGATCCGCGAGAGCGCCTCCTCGCGTAGCCGCTCCTCAATGGCGGCGCGCGCCCTGTCTTCGATTTCGTTCGCCATCAGCCGAACTCCTCCGCTCCGGGCGCCCCCGCGAAGAGGTTCGCCCATTCGCCCGCGAAGATCACGGCGGGCTCGGTCTCGGCGGCCGACGCCGGGGGATAGCCCGCGTCGAGCGCCTTCTCGAGGAGCTTCATCCCCTCCCGCGCAAAGATCCGCCCGGCCTCGGCGATGATCTGCTCGTCGCCGACGGGAAGCTCGAGCGAAAGCTTCGTGCCGAAGACCCGCAGGAGCTCGTTGGCGAGCCCCTCGGGGTGCCAATCCTCGATCACCTCAAAGTGGCGGCTTTTGCCCGCGAAGGTGGCGCCAAGCCACAGGGCGAGCTTTTCGTTCGCGGCGTCGAGCTCCTCGGCGCTCATCTCGCCCGCGCGACGGAGCGCCAGGCGCTTGGCGAGGTTGCGCATCGCCTGACGGAAGATCCCGTCCACGATGTCGATGGCGCCAAGGCTCGGCTTCTGCTCGGCCGAGCTCGAATGGTCGTGGCAGCCGCCGGAGCCGCACCGGGGCCCGCAGGAGCCGCACCTCATCGCGCCGCCTCCTGGGCCTTCGGCGAGTCGCCCAGGGCGTCGCCCGAGAAGCGCGCCGCCCAGACGGCGGCGAGCCGCTCGATGCGCACGCGCAGCACTTGGTCGGTGAGCTTTGCGCCGTCGGCGGCCGCGGCCTTCACCATCGCGTAGATCTCGCGCAGGAAGACGCGCGCGGCGTGCACCATGAGCGCACGCGGATTCTTCGGGTCCGCGCCTTCGGGAAGGTTGCGGAAGAGCGCCGGGAGGTTGCGCTCCATTTCGGCGACGAGCTCGGGGCCGGGTTCGGGAGCATCCTCCGCGGGGGCGAGGCGGATGCGCTCGTGCTCGCCCATCAGGATCTGCGCGAGCTGGCGCACCGTGGCGTCGTCGCGCTCGCCCGCTTCGTCGGGCTTGAGCTTTCCGGCGCGCACCTCGAGCACGTTGCGGATCACGCTGGTGACGATGCCGGCGAGGAAGTCCTGAAAGTCGCGGGCCGTCAGGACGGCCTTCTCGCCTTGAAGGGCGGCGCGGGCCGCGTCGGCGAGCGTGGGCTCGACGGGAGTCTCAGCTTTGTCGATCATTTGTCTTCTCCAATCCTCAGTGCGCCTTCACGCCGAGAATCCGCTCGGCCCAGTTGATCATCCAGAGGTGCGTCGCGTCCGAGGCGAGGAATTCGTGCATCTCAGCCCCGTCCATCGCCCCGCCGCGCAGTTCGAGCCAGGCGTCGGCGCGCACGAGAAGCTCCTCGAAGAACATGTTGACGGCGAGAGCCACGACGCCCGCGTCGTCCTCGAAGATGCCCCGGTCCTCGGGGCTCATCGTGTTGATGCGCTTCTCCACATAGGGGTGCAGGCGCTTCGCAGCCGAAGCCGTGCTGAAGCCCTTGGGCAGATCGACGATGCCGCTCGCGTCCTCAAAGAGGGCGGCCATGCCGAAGACGATCGTCGAGACCTCCTCTTCGGAGGCGTTCGACTGCGGGCGGTAGATCGCATGCAGAAAGTCGGAGGCCGCGCAGGCAAAGAGTTCGGCGGCGGCGGCCGGGTCGGCGAGGCTCGGGCGCAGCGCAAGGGCGCCGCAATGGGAGGAGGCGTCTTCGGTCATGGATTCGAAACGGAGTCTCTCTGGGAAAAAAAAGGCATGCGCGGCCGGCCTGGCGCCGTCGGAGCGCAAACCCCGGCGGGCGCGGCGGCGCGCATCAGCCGATTATAGGGACGCCCACCGCCCCCGCCGAACCGCCGCGGGAGAGGACTCGGTCCCGGGATCCGGCGGTCCGCCGGAGAGAGAGCGGGCGGGAGCGGCTTTGGAGGACAAAAAATCCCGCAGCCTCTTCACGGCGCCTCGAGAAGGAGGGGGCGGGAGGCGCTTCCCTTGAAGGGAGTGTGCCGAATGCTGCGGGACCGAAGAGAGCGGCGGCGCCGGAGGGAAGCCGTCGGCCGCACCGGCGAGCTCATCACTTCGTCATAGGAGGCTCAGTGAGACGGAGGGGCTCGGGCGCAGGTGCGGACGGGAAAATCCGCCGCTCATGTCAATTTTAGTCCTGCTGCGTCAAAAATTTCCGGATAATCAATTATTTCCACACTCATCGTTAACCCTCGGACGACGCGTCTTCTGCGCTCCCATGCGGCGCGTCAGCCGCGCGCCTCCGCCTCAACGGCGGCGAGAATTTCGCCCATCGACTCGAAGCGCCTGACGGCGGCGCGGTCGAGCGCTTCGCGCGCGGTCTCGGAGTGCC
>NZ_DAVZJY010000290.1:0-2557 GCF_052272535.1 Sutterella sp.
CCCGCGCCGGGATGCATGAATGGGAAAGGACGGGAAGGCCTCAGGCCTTGGGGGCGGCGGCTTCTTCGAGCGCCTCCAACCGCGCGCGGACCTTCGCCTCGACGGCGGCGGGCGTGAGGCCGAGCATTTCGTAGATCTGCCCCTGCGTGCCCTGCTCGATGAATTCGTCGGGGATGCCGAAGCGCATCACGGGAGCGTCGACCCCGGCGTCGGAGAGGACCTCCATCACCGCGTCGCCGGCGCCCCCCATCAGGACGCCCTCTTCGGCCGTGACGAGCAGGTCATGCGTGCGTGCGGCCTCGAGCACCGCCTCGCGGTCGATGGGCTTGACGAAGCGCATGTCGATGAGCGTGCCGTCCAAATTCTGCGCGACGGGCGCGAGCACGTTCGTCATCGGGCCGAAGCCGAGGAAGGCGACCCGCGCGCCGCGGCGCAGAACGTTGGCGACGCCCACGGGGATCGTTTCGAAGTCTTCTCCCGGATCGACGCCCGGGCCCCTGCCGCGCGGGTAGCGCACGGCCGCGGGCGAATTCATCTCGAAGGCGGTCGTGAGCATCAAGCGCGTCTCGCGCTCGTTCGAGGGCGTCATCACGGTGAGGTTCGGAACGCTCCGGAGTTCGACGAGGTCGAAGACGCCCTGGTGCGTCGCGCCGTCGGCGCCCACGATGCCGCCGCGGTCGATCGCGAACGTCACCGGGAGGTTCTGGAGCGCCACGTCGTGAATCACCTGGTCGATCGCGCGCTGCAGGAAGGTCGAGTAGATCGCCACGACGGGCTTCATGCCGCCGCAGGCGAGGCCCGCGGCGTAGGTGACCGCGTGCTGCTCGGCGATCGCGACGTCGCGGTAGCGGTCGGCGAAGCGCCGCTCGAACTCCACGAGCCCGGAGCCCTCACGCATCGCCGGCGTGATCGCATAGAGGCGCTTGTCGCGCGCGGCCATCGCGCACACCCAGCGGCCGAAGACCTGCGTGTAGGTGGGCTTCGAGGGCGCGCCCGACTTCACGATCCCCACGGCCGGGTCAAAGGGGCCGACGCCGTGGTAGAGGGTCGGGTCGGCCTCCGCGGGCGCATAGCCCTTGCCCTTCATCGTCGCGACGTGCAGCACGAGCGGACGGTCGAGCTTCTTGAGGTTCTTGAGGACCTCAACGAGGGAGCGGACGTCGTGCCCGTCCACCGGGCCGTAGTAGTTGATGTCGAAGACCGAGAAGAGCGCGGACTGAGGCGAGACGAAGCCGATCGTCTGGCGCTCGGCGAGCTTGGCGACCTCCCAGAGCTTCGGGATGGGCTTCATCATGCGCTTGCTCATCTCGCGGGCGCTGTTGAAGGCCTGCGTCGAGACGATCTTCGCGAGGTGCTTGGAGAGCGCGCCCGCCGGGGGCGAAATGGAGCAGTCGTTGTCGTTGAGGATCACGAGGAGCTTCACGCCCTTCTTCCAGACGCCCGCGTCGTTCAAGGCTTCGATCGCCATGCCGCCCGTCAGCGCTCCGTCGCCGATCACGGCGATCGCCCAGCGGTCCTTTTCACCCGCGAGGTGGGAGGCCACCGCCATGCCGAGCGCGGCGGAGATCGACGTGGAGCTGTGCGCCGTGCCGAAGGCGTCGAAGGGCGATTCGTTGCGCTTGGGGAACCCCGAAATGCCGTCGATCTGACGGAGCTTCGCCATGCCCGCCCGCCGTCCGGTGAGGATCTTGTGGGCGTAGGCCTGGTGGCCCACGTCCCAGATCAGCCGGTCGTAGGGCGTGTTGAAGACGTAGTGGATCGCGAGCGCGAGCTCCACGGCGCCGAGCGAGCTCGAGAGGTGGCCGCCCGTCTTCGCAACCGAGCGCACCATGAAGTGCCGCAGCTCGCGGGCGAGCTCCGGCAGCTGCGCCTCCGGAATGCGCCGGAGCGCCTCCACCCCGTCAACCTCGTCGAGGAGCCGGTACTTCATGGGCTCGCCGTAGTTGATGGGTTCCTGATCGTCTTCGTTGGAGTTGTGCCAGAACATGCTTCTCTTTGGGTGGTCTTCCGGGTCCGCACGGCGGACGGGTGAATCGTGCGTCGGGGTTGCGGGCGGAGCCGTCAGTGCGTGCGGTGCACGACGTAGCGGGCGATTTCGGCGAGACGGCGCTCGGATTCCGGCTCGGCGACGGGGTCCGCCGCGGCGAGCCGCAGCCCCTCCAACGCCGCTTCTTCGAGCTCCAGGGCGCGCGCCTGCGCGCCTTCGAGTCCGAGGAGCGACACCCACGTGGGCTTGTCGTCCTTCTCGTCCTTGCCGGCGGTCTTGCCCAAAGTCGCCGTGTCCTGCGTGCAGTCGAGGATGTCGTCCATCACCTGGAAGGCGACGCCCAGGGCCTGCGCATAGCGCACGAGCCCCGACTTCGCGACGTCGCCCAAACGCTCCCAATCGCCCGCCTGCGCGCCCATCAGCACGGAGGCGAGGATCATCGCGCCCGTCTTCATCGCCTGCATCTGCGAGAGCTCGCCTTCGCCGGGGTGCCCCCCCACCATCGCGAGGTCGAGCGCCTGCCCGCCGCACATGCCCCAGACGCCCGCGGCGCGCGCCAGGGTCTGCGCG
>NZ_DAVZJY010000291.1:0-2552 GCF_052272535.1 Sutterella sp.
TCAAGAGGGCGTCCCTTCAACCCGTCAACAAACCGCGCCGCCCCGGTCGGGGGCCGGCGAGGGCAAACACACCCCGACACAACGCAACGCTTCCGCACGAAAAAGGAATTTCATCATGAAGCTCTTCACGCTCTTCACCCGCAAGCTCTCCGCCCTCGCCCTCGCCGGCGCCCTCGTCGCCGGCGCGGTCTCCCTTCCGGGCGCCGCCGACGCGCGTCCCCTCGACGAGGTCAAGGCCTCGGGCGAAATCGTGATCGGCGTCTTCTCCGACAAGGCTCCGTTCGGCTACGTGGACACCGATGGCGCCTACCAGGGCTATGACGTGTACTTCGGCAACCGCCTCGCCAAAGACCTCGGCGTCAAGGTGAAGTACGTCTCGGTCGACCCCGCCTCGCGCGTCGAATTCCTCGTCACCGACAAGGTGGACGTCATCCTCGCGAACTTCACGGTGACGAAGGAGCGCGCCGAGAAGGTGGACTTCGCGCTTCCCTACATGAAGGTCGCCCTCGGCGTCGTCTCGCCCGAGAACGCCCTCGTGAAGGACGTGAAGGAGCTCAAGGGCAAGACCCTCATCATCGCCAAGGGCACGACCGCCGAAACGTACTTTGAAAAGAACCACCCCGAAGTGAAGCTCCAGAAGTACGACCAGTACGCCGACGCCTACAACGCGCTCCTTGACGGCCGCGGCGACGCCTTCTCGACCGACAACACCGAGGTTCTCGCCTGGGCGATCGTGAACAAGGGCTTCAAGGTGGGCATCACGTCCCTCGGCGAGCTCGACACCATCGCGCCGGCCGTGCAGAAGGGCAACAAGGAGCTCCTCGCCTGGATCAACGACGAGATCGTGAAGCTCGGCGGCGAGCAGTTCTTCCATAAGGACTATGCCGAGACGCTCGCGCCCGTTTACGGCAATACTTCGAACCCGGACGACCTTGTCGTCGAGGGCGGCAGACTCTGAGGCTCACGGGTGAATTCCCCCGCCCTCCCGCCTCCGGTGCGCCGGAGCGAAGCGGCGGCGGGACGGAGAAGGAGCGGCAGGAAAATATTTCTCTGCACTCTTGCAAACGATTCTCATTTGCGATATAGTTCATCTCACTGGAACGAAAGACGCAGCAACACATGGAACCAAGGGGTCGGTTCCGCAGCGTCCCAAGTCCGCCGATCACGCAAAGCGGGGAAACTTTGCCGGCGGATGCTTCTCCGGGAGTCTCCTACCCGGGTTTCGTTCCTCGCCTCTAAGGGAGGCCGCGTGTTTCTTGGTCCGCGGCCTCCCTTTTTTCTTTTCCGATTCCGCACGAACCCGGCCGCGCGCCGCCGGGGCTGCCCGGGCACACGCCTCCGCGCGTCCTGACACTTTTGTTCAGGCTGCGGGCTTCGTCAGCGGCGCAGCCGCTCGGCGGGCGAAAGCCCCTCACCGCGATCCCCGCGGCAGCGTTCGGGACGATGAGGCCGAGCTTTCCGGCCCATACGCCGATCAGCGGAATCGGCGCGCGGAGGAGAAGATGAAGCAGCAGACGAGGAGCGTCGAGGCGATCGTGAAGGTGAAGCCGCGTCGTGCGAACTCGCCCGAAAAACGCGGGGAGGAGCTCTGGGGAGAAGGCGTCGAGGCGGACGAGGGACGGGTGGGTTCCGCCATGATGGACTCTGAGGGATGAGAGAGGTTGCGGGAGGCTCTGGAATGCTTTGGGTGAAGCCAACGCCTCGGAACGCGTTTGCGCCTCTGCAGGAAGCCTCAGCCGGCGAGGAGCCGCCGGAGCGCCTCTACTTCGCGCGCGACTTCAGCGACCGTCGTGCGCGGCGGCGTCTGCCCGCGGCGCTCGAGCGCCTTCGCCATGAAGCTGCGGCACCAGGGGACGCCGTGGAGCCCAAAGAAGGCGAGCCCCGCGTCGGTGAGCTCCCATTCGTCGCCCCACTCGTTCGGGTAGGCGAAGATCCTCCAGAGAAGCCGGATGTCGCCCGCGTCGAAGAGCATGTTGAGGACGCCGTCGTCGAGCCGCAGATCCGGCCCGATCACGTCGAAAAGGCGCTGCGCGAAGGCCTCGTCCTCGAGCTCCGTGCGGATCGGCTCGCGGCCGGGAAGGGTCTCGAGCAGCTCGTAGCCGCCTTCGCCGAGACTTCTCACCGAGAGGTCGTGTTCGACGCTCGTCTCGTCCGTGATGGGCGCGAGCCGGTACCAGTCCGTCTCACGCGGGAAGAGCAGCGCCTTCACGATCGAACGGGCGAACCGGCGGCGCAAGAGGTCGAACCATTGGGTGAAGGACATGAGGGCGGGCGGCGCAAGGGTTGACGGGCGGGCGGCCCGGGCACATCGGAGTTGCGGCGGGCCCGAGGGTGAGCATACGTCCGGCGGACGAACAAAGGGGAGCCCTTTCGGGCTCCCCTCTCAGGATACTGTTGGATTCAGGGCGCTCCGCCTCACGCGGCATGCACGGCCTCCATCGGCTCGGCCCCGGGCTTTTCGGCCTTCTTCGCATGCCTCATCTGGAAGAAGGTGGCGAGAAAAAGGCTCGGCGTGAAAGAGGCTAAGATGATTCTTGCCGTAGGCCAGTTTA
>NZ_DAVZJY010000292.1:0-2518 GCF_052272535.1 Sutterella sp.
GCGAGGCTCAGCGAATCAAGAAGCTCCGGCCTTCAGGCCGGAGAGTGATCACGACCGGCATCGTCTATTCGTTCGAGATGCCCGGGAACCTCAAGAATGCGGACGGCACGCGCGACAAGCGCCGCAACAACACCCACGCGGTGCACCTGATCGCGAGCTACGACTTCGGCGGTCCCGCGGTCTCGGCGATCCTTTACGCGAGCCGCAACGACTGGCGCATCGGCCCGGTTCCCGACCTCGCCTCGATCGTGGGCTCTCACACCTACAGAACAAGCGAAAAGGGGCTCGACAGCTTGGCCGTGCACGTGAGCGCGAAGTATCCCGTCGGCCGGCACACCTTCTCGGCCGCGGCCGGGTACCTGAAGACCAAGTGGAAGGGCGTTGACGCCGCGGCGGGCGACAACAAGGGAACGCTCGCAATGGGCGGCGTCGTCTACTACTACGACTTCTCGAAGCACACGCGCTTCTACGGTGCGGCGAGCTGGCTCGACGGCAAGAAGCTCCTCGACAACTCCTCGCGCCTCAATCAGGCGATCGCCACTGCGGGCATGATTCTGCGGTTCTGACGCCTTTCTCTTCAACAAAGGTCCGCCGTTCCGAACGGCGGACCTTTGTTTTTTGGCCGTGCCCAACCCTCCGGGGCTACACCTCTTCAACCGACACGAGTTCGAGGCCGCAGAAAACGACGGCGACCTTCTTCAGACGTTTTTTTGAGGCGAAGGGCTCCGCCGCTGCGTACCGATGGAGCTGCTGCGCCGCCGCCTCCCGCAGGTTTTGGATTGTTTTGGGAGAAGAGGCCGATTTCCTGATGTACTTCAACTCCAACAAGTAGGCGAATTCCACTCCTGAATTCTGCAGCGGCTCTAAAAACACATCGCTGTATCCCTTTCCTCTAGCTTCCGTTTCCATGGAAACTTGGTAGTCGGAATTGGTGAGCAGGGCATAACGAATTCCGAACTGCAACGAAGATTCGGAAAGATGAGTCACTGCATGGATTCCGCTCGACTCCTGCAGCTTCCGCTCAAAAACATGCAGAAACGGCACAATATCCCCACCTCGCATGGCTTCAAAAGCCTTTAAAAGGCTTGCTCCGGAAAAGTGAAGATGGAAGCCCTTCAACTTCTCAAAGTAGTACTCGAAAAATTGAAGACGAATTGCCTTGTTGGGACAAACCAGCTCATTATAGGCTTCCGCACTATAAGTCAAGTAGCCCATAAAGAACAGCACCGACAACAGGTCGTTTCGCGAAAATCTTTCCGCACTGTTCAAATTAACCGTGGGAGAAATGGCTCCGAGGGGCAGTTCCGAAGACTTGTCCGTCATTGCCGCATCCACTACGTCGACGAGATCTTGATGATAGGCCAAGTCGAAAATACCGCCGATCTTGGAAAGGTCAGGCGCAGAGGTCGGATCGACCATGAGCACGGGCTCTTTTCCTCGACGACGCAGTGACGAGAGGTAGTAGAGGCACATGGCGGGGTTGTAGACCCTGGATTCACTGTCCGGACTGAATCGATAGCCGTTGTAGTACTCGCGCATTCGGTCAACAACTTCTTCAGGCCTGCGTCCGATTCGCTCCAGATCCACAGTCTTTTCTATCAGTGCACGAAGCTCGCATTCAGTGAAACCCACCGCATCACAAAAACCTGAATCCTGGCTGATGTTAATTTGTATATTAAATCCGGACGTCATGGAATCCATCGAAATGGAGGTGACGCCCGTTGCGAATATGCGCGCAATGACCCCATCCGGCCCCGTCTCCGCCTTCAATGCCGCATAAAAGGTCTTGAGAAAACCTTCGGCGGAAGTCATCTTCTTGAACAGCGCCTTGTCGTTTGCCAAAACATCGTTGGCAAAATGATCGTATTCATCGATGACAACGAAAAGACGCCTGCCAACAAACGGCCCAATCAATCTAAAGAAATCAGAAATAAGCCGCGCAGGATCCCTGTATTCTCGCTTCAAAAAATCTTCTGCACCGTCTATTCGATGACGAGCAAAGAAGGGTTGAATTCCTCTCAGCAGCCTGCTGATGAATCCCGGCACCAGATTCGAGGCGTCTATCCCGGAGAAATCCAACCGCAACACCCAATATTTCCCTTGGAGCGGCGTCCTGTGTGCGTGAATGTATGTTCCGCCGAAGACCTGATCAAACCTCCCGGCGAATGTCTCATCGTAATAGGCAAGCAGCATGGAGGTGAGAAGCGTCTTGCCGAAGCGCCGCGGCCGGAGAAAAAGCACGTACGGCGACGCAGCCTTCTCAAGTTTCTCGATGGTCCGCGTCTTGTCGACGAACGCGTAATCCCCCTCGCGGATCTCGGGAAAGTCGGAGATCCCAAGGGGGAGCTGCAGAAGAGTTTTTTCCATGGGGCGGCTCGGTTTTTCTGGGACTCATATTTAGCGTTGAGTCTATCAAAGTCCCTTTGGGCCGTCCCCATCAACGCCCTACCGACCCAGGGCTGGCGCACGGCGAAGTGGTCACTTCGTCGAACGATAGATCTCCACCAATGCCTGAAGA